>CAQBRY010000086.1 GCA_948762645.1 uncultured Eubacteriales bacterium
ATTATATGTGGTGCATGGATAATTCCTTTATATCTTACGGGAATGTTAAAGCATTCGATTCCATCGTATTCTATTTTTTGATCAAGTTCCATTATAAATGGAGTTTTGGAGGATGAAAATAATTTGAATAATTCTGACTTGTCTTTATTTACAGTGTTTGAAAGAAAATTAAATATATTTAAATTAGGCAGTATTGCGGCGACTATTTTGGTATGATTATTTACCATTGGATTTAAATTACAGTCATAGATTGTACCTCTGATATCTGCTACTTTTAGTTTGTATGATTGTTGTGAAGTAGCGGCATTAGAAAGTTTGTCTTGTGATGCCGTTGAAAGATTATTAAGGGAAAAAATCATTATACATAATGAAAACATTAGAAATGAAAAAAACATTATTATTCTTTTAAGCATAAAATAATCAAACCTTTTTCTTAAATTTAAAAAATAAATCTAAGATAAGTATTTGATTTTATATGGTAGAAAATACTTTAAATTTTAAACAATTAATACCTTGGGTGTATAACACTTATATTACTTTTAGGTTTAAAAAATTCGTTATATATTAGATACATAGAATATCCTGCAATTACAATAGCTCCAGTAGTTATTATAACATTAGCTGTCCCTTTTAAAACGGATCCTACAGATACTCTCCCAAATACATTTTGCGTTGCTTCAACTAGAAGTTTGTTTGGATTGTCAATGAATTCTTGGAATTTATCTTTAATTTTTTGAATTTCCTCTATTGAGATTTTAACATTATTTTTTTCAAATTCTTTCTGAATTTCTTTATTTGTTTATAAAGAAAGTATTTTTTATTATAAATTTTTTATCAGGAAATAATTCTTCAAATGTTTTTATATTGCACCATATTTTTATTAAAAGCAATTTGATAATTAAGATTTATTCATATTACAAAACCAACCAAGCCATCCTCCTCTAGCACCTTCAAGTGCACCGTCCGCATTATCAATAGCTTTATTTGCGTTATCAATAGCATTTCCAGCTTTAAGTGCTATATACATAGCACTTCCGCCTACTCCTACTCCCGCTATTATAGCAGCAGCGGTACGTAGCCCTTTGTGAATGTTAATACCTCCGGATATATTTTCTGCTTCACTATCAGTAATTTCTTCGTTTGCATGAGGATTATTAATTATTTTGGATATGTTTTTAGCAAGTTCTTCGAGTTCTTCTATGGAAATTTTGACTCCTTTATCTAAAAATGCTTTTTGAATTTCTTCTGGTGTTTTCATGATAAGTATTTTTTCAGTAAATTCTTTTTCTTCCAACAATTTATAAATATTATCGTTCATGATAATCCTCCTTTAACATTATAGATAATGGTTATTATATATATTTGTCAAAAAAAATCAAGTTTAAATTTTTATTTAATGCGATATATCAAATAAAAGAATAAAATATTTGTGAAATGGTAATGATAAGATAAATAATATTTTAAAATAGAGAGGAAGTTTAAATATGAAGTTGAAAAATATTTTTATGGACATAATTTTCGTATTTGTATCTTTATTGGTCATAGTGTATATAGTTGAGAATTTTTGTGGATGTAATACTCGAAAAATAGATAGAAAGGTAAAGAAGGCTGTAAAGGTTATAGATGGATTTGCTTCGGACGTCCAGAATCATTTAATGAATAGATAGTTTTTAACCTCTGTATATAGTAGATTATATGCAGGGGGTAAATATTTATTTGTTACATATGGTAATTTGTTTAAAGACATATAAAATTGTTTTGTTGATTTTTGCAGTTAATTGTCTTATAATATTGAAGAATTTTAGAATTTATAAAAATATTAGGATGTGAATCTGTGTGGGGGCTAATTCAAAACATTCAAATAAAGGTAAAAAAACTTATGTAGATATTTATTCCATTAAGGAGAAGAAAAGCAGAAAAAAATACATAGGTAAAATATTTTCTATTCTTTTTTTTGCTATAATAGGAATAATAGGCAGTGGAATGATTTATGTATATAACGTAATTAATTCATTTAATTATGATGATTTATCAAATAGTAATGATGCTTCAGAGGCTACAGAAGACCAAAATAGTAATGATAAAATCGATAATGATGGGGATATACAAACTGATAATATGATTTTAAATGTATTGCTTTTGGGTATAGATGGAACATCTAAGGACGATAAAGGTAGAAGCGATAGTATATTAGTTACCTCTTTAGACCTTAGAAATAAAAAAATTAAAATAACTTCAATTATGAGGGACACGTGGGTAAAGATTCCTGGATATAATAGTGACAGAATAAATTCAGCTTATTCTTTAGGAGGACCTAAGCTTACTATAGATACTATAGAGCGTAATTTAGGAATAATGATAGATAGATATGTTGCGGTTAATTTTGAGGAATTTTCAAAAGTAGTTGATAATTTAGGTGGAATTGATATAGAATTAACAGCGAGTGAAGTTTCATATATAAATTCACATGCTTCGGACAAGCAAAAATTAAAAGGCTCGGGTATGAAGCATCTGACGGGGTCTCAAGCACTTCAACATGCTAGAAATAGAGATAGTTCAGGGTCGGACTATGATAGAACTCAGCGTCAAAGAAATGTAATCGTAGCAGGAATTAATAAATTAAAGGAAGCAAACTTACTTCAAATTACGAAAATGGTATCTGACATAGCGCCTATGGTAACTACAAATCTAAAAACATCAGAAATTACTAAATTGTCTAAAAATGCCTTAACGTATTTAAACTTTGAAACCGACCAGTTTAGAATTCCTACTAATGATAATGTCAAAAGTGAAACTATAGATCATAAGATGGTATTAGTCATAAGTGATTTAAATAAGGCTAAGAAAGATTTGAACAAATTTATTTATGAAAGAGAGTAAAATTGTATAAAATTTATGTTTTATAAACATAAAGAGTAAAATGATTGTGAAAAATTACTGTATCATCTTTTAAATGAATATATTATATTTATGAAGTAACTAGTTTTTACACTATTTTAATTTGACAGGAGATATAATTTTGTGATTCTACAAAAAATTGAAACAAAAAATATAGTTATAATCGGTACCGGAGGTACTATAGCAGGAGTAGGAAGGGTAGGAAATACTTCTTCTTATGAAGCAGGGCAAATAGAAGTTAATGACCTTGTAGATGCTGTAGAAGGACTATCAAGCTTAGCAAATTTAAGTACTAAGAATATTACTAATGTTGACAGTTGCGACATTACTCAGGAAGATTATATAAAGATAGCAAATTATATAAATCAGTCGTCTGAAGATAATAATATTGATGGATTTGTAGTTACTCACGGAACGGATACTTTGGAAGAAACAGCATATTTTTTAAATTTGACTGTTAAAACAAATAAACCGGTAGTAATAACAGGTGCTATGAGACCGGCTACTGCTACTAGTGCAGATGGTCCTTTGAATTTATATCAGGCGATAGTTTTGGCAAGAAGTGAAAAAGCCATTGGAAAAGGCGTATTAGTATCGTTTTGTGACTGTATTTATAGTGCAAGAGATGTTCACAAGGTAAGTTGTTTTAAGGTAAATGCTTTTAATCAAAAAGATTTTGGATGTTTAGGCTATGTTAGAGATGATGAAGTATATTTTTATAATGAGTCGAGTAAATTACATACTGTGAAATCCGAATTTGATTTAAAAGATGTTAAGAAACTTCCTTATGTGTCTGTTGCATATTTTTTTGCTGGTGCAGACGTAGGTATTTTAGACTATTTATCCAAAACATCTAATGGTGTAGTAATAGCCGGAGCAGGATGCGGTGGATCTAGTAAAGTATGGAATAAAAAAATAGAAGAACTTTTAAAAGATGGATTTCCGGTTGTAAGGAGTACAAGGATTTCAAGTGGGTTAGTTACAAGCGAAAAATCTTTAAATAAATATGGAATATGTGCTGACACTTTGCCTCCTCAAAAGGCACGTATATTGTTATCTTTGTGTTTATCAAAGACTACTGATTTAAATAAAATAAGTGATATGTTTAGGAAATACTAATTTTAAAAGGTATAATTTTTTTATAATTTTTGACTATAATTTGTCTTATATTCGCAGATGGGGGATATATTATGCGAAAGATGTCTAACTTGTTTAGGCTATCGTTATGCTGGGTAGGTTTATTAATATTTTTGTTTTGTCCATTTTTGGTGGCGACGAAGGAAAACAACAAGATAGTTATATATCATACTAATGATATGCATGGGAATGTAAATAGTATATATAAAAACGGCATACTTATCCAAATAGGGCTAGACATGATAAAAAGTATGAAAGATAATACTCCTAATTCAATTCTTATAGATGCGGGAGATGCTCTTCAAGGAAGTCCGCTAGGAAAGTACAGTAAAGGGCTGGACATAATAAAGCTAATGAATGCTACAACTTATGATTGTATGACAATAGGGAATCATGAATTTGATTTTGGGAGTAAAGCGGTTAAAGAATGTGTGAAAGCTGCTAATTTTCCTGTGATTTCTGCTAATATTTATGAAGGTGATGAATTATTTCTAAAAGATGTGGGGATAGGTAATGGGAAAGAGTTCATCAAGGAAATACAAGGTATAAAAATAGGATTTTTTGGTATAACCACAAGTGAAACAACGAAAACTACTATACCGGAAAACTTACAAGATATAGAATTTAGAAGTGAACTTCAGACTACAAAACAAGAAGTGGAAAAATTAAGATCAGAAGGCGTGGATTTAGTAATAGGAATAATGCACGTGGGTGAAACAAATTCAGGAAATATAATAACCAGTAATGAAATAGCAAGAATAGTACCTGGAATTGACGTTATAATAGATGGGCATAGTCACACTAAAACTACTGAGAGAATAAACAATACGGTAATAGCTCAGACAGGAGTCAATTCATCAAATATAGGTAAATTACAAATAGATTTTGATAATAAAAAGAATATAACTATAAATTCACAAATTTTATCTGCTGCGGAAGTAGCTAGAGACTTTATTCCCGATAAGTCTATTACAAAGCTTTATAATGAATTATATTCAAATTTCTCTGGGGAATTAGAGAAAGTAATAGGTAGGACAGAAAATGTTTTGTATGGGGGATCGTATAACAGTATAAATATTAGTAGATTTATCGAAACGAATTTAGGAGATCTTATTTGTGATGCGATGATGAAAGAAGGTAAAGAACTTTTAAAAGATACTAATTATTCGGATTTTCCAATGGTAGCTTTCGAAAACGGTGGTGCCGTCAGGTCTAAAATAGATGCCGGGTATATTAGGATGATCGATGTTTTAAATGTTTTACCTCTTGATAATAGATTATCGGTACAAATTATAACACCCAATAAGCTCTATAAAATGATTGAAAGGGGAGTAGGTAAATTAAAAAGAATAGAGGAAGGCAGCAGCAGTAGACTTACAGGCCCATTTGGAGGGTTTCCTCAAATATCTGGAATGCGTATAGAATGTGATATTTCAAATGCCCCGTATAATTATGAAACGGATGAAGAGGGAAATAGAGTAACAAAAATAAGTTTGTTTGATGAAACTACTAATAAGGAAATACAAGAACTTTCAAGAGAAGATAATACGTCTGAAATAGTGTTACTGTGTAATGACTATACGCTCTATGAATTTCCATCTATAATGAATGAAGAAATAAAATATAAGGGCGAATATTTGTCAGATGTACTTTGTAAATATATTTCAGAAATTACATTTAAAAATGACGGAAAATTTAGTTTACCTGTAAATGATCAAAGGGTAAAAATAAAAAGAAATAATGAACATTTAGAAAATTATAGTGGAAAAGTAACTGTTAAAGATAGCTCAGGAATTTTAAGATCATGCGTTATAAACATAAAGCTTGATGGAAAAACCGATGCAGAAATATCAACTGATGAAAATGGAATATTACAAATAGATAATCTAAGTTTTGGAGAACATGTTATAAAACTCAAGTATAAAGATTTAGCCGGAGAGGTTTATTTAAATAATGAGCTGGATGTAAATAATATATCTATTTGTTTAATAAATAATACGGACTATAATATAACAAGCGTTTCAAATGTAATAGGTCAGATCCCTTATGAAATTACGCCGGAGTCATCTAATATTTTAAAGTTTGCAAGGAATTCATATGATGATTTGAGTGATAGTGAAAAGTCCAAAGTTATGAACTATCCTAAATTAAAGAAATCTGAAGAAAAGCTTTTACAAATTAAAAATCAACAAATATTTAATTCAGAAAAATATAATATTAGAGCTATTTTAAGTATAATTGCAATTGTTGTAGCCTTAATTTCATATTTAATTTATAAAAAATTATATAAAAGTAAATCCAATACAGTTAAAAATTAAAGAATTTTGAAAATAATATCATCTCTATCATATCGATAACAGACGAGAATATTAGAATTATACTTAGGTAACTACATTTTTTAAAATACTCCGTTAATTTTGACCAAAGTCTATCTTCTGTGGGCTTTGGCGTTATTTTTGATGCAAACTTTATAGAAAATTTTATTGCATGGGATGAAATTAATAATATAGCTATTGAGGATATAAATATGCCAGGCAATAATATTAAAATATGGTAAGCTATACCTTTTAGTCCGTAAATTAGATATAGATATCCAGAGGTTATCCCAAGACCGACGCCTCTGAAAAAAATTATTATTGGAATAGTTATGCTTCCGAAAAATGATAATGACATTATTAATATAAGTAGCGTAAATATGTATGATGATGAAAAAGAAGCTATAAAGGTATATACTTTTGGCTGACTGTTTCTTTCGCTAAAATCGGTTGCAAATAAAAAATCTAATTTTTTTATGGTATCCAGCTTTATAAACTTTATACCTAGTGCCCCAAATATCATCCCAGATATTAATGCGACAGATAAGAAAATCAGAAGTTTATTATTTTTGAAGAAATAGGTTATCTCTTTGTTTCTATTGATGTTTTTAAACTTGTTAATAAAAGTTTTCATATACTTCCTCCGAATGTTTGTACATCTATGATAAGTAATATGAAAACTTTTTTATAAATATGATTATATTAAATCAATAAGTTATAGTTTAATAAATATTTAATTTACGGTTTAAAATTACTTTTAGCTTTTATATAACATCCTGTGTATCCTACCCACACTGTACCGGCTTTCCATTGCTGCTTAGTGTCCCCTGACAGATTAGCTATTCTTAGTCTTGTAGTATTGTCC
>CAQBRY010000087.1 GCA_948762645.1 uncultured Eubacteriales bacterium
TTATAATAGATTTGTCTATAAAATTCAATTTTTTATCAAAAATATATTTTTTTAATAAAAAATACCAATATTTATAAATCGAAAGTAAAAATTAAAATGTTGATACTAACTCTCATAAATAATAAAATATTACTACTACTATAAAGAATCGGGGAAAAACTAAAATGGGAATCAGACAGTGGATATTTCCAGATAATAAATCTTTAAAAGAAAAAAATAATATCTCTGAATTTATATTCGATATAATAGAAAATAGAAATATAGAAAAAGATAAAATTAAAAATTTTCTATATAATGATAAAATTTTTTCAAATCCATATGATTTTATAGATATGGATAAATTAGTTGAAAGATTAAAAAAAGCAATTAAAAATTCTGAAAAAATATGTATATATGGCGACTACGACGCAGATGGTATTACTGCTACAACATTAATGTATTCATACCTAAAAAGTAAAAATGCAGACGTAACGCACTTTATACCCGACAGAGAAAAAAATGGCTACGGACTAAGTATAGAATCAATAGATAGTCTAAAAAAACAAAACGTCAACTTAATTTTTACGGTTGATAACGGAATATCATCAGAAAAAGAAATAGAATATGCCAATAGTATTGGAATTGAAACCATAGTAACCGATCATCATAAGCCCCCTGAAAAATTACCAAGTGCTATAGCGGTTGTTGATCCTCATAGGCTTGATTGTAAGAGCAAATTTAAAAATTTTTCCGGCGTAGGAGTAGCTTTTAAGACTATAGAAGCAATGGAAAAAGGAAGCGAAAATACTGATGAACTCTTGGAAAAATATTCTGATTTAGTAACCATAGGTACAATAGGAGACTCCATAGAACTTTTTGATGAAACAAGAAATATGGTAAAAATAGGACTTGAAAATATATCCAGAAGTAACAGACCTGGAATTAGAGTTATCTTGAAAAATTCAAATTTATATGGGAAAAACATAACTTCTACAAACGTAGCATACGGAATAGTTCCAAAAATCAATGCTACAGGAAGAATATCTAGTGCCGAACTTTCTTTAAAACTTCTTTTATCAGAAACAGAAGAAGAGGCTGAAAAAATATACTCTGAAATATTTATATGTAATGAAAAAAGAAAAGAAATAGAAAGAAAAATTACTCTGCAAATAGACGATCATATTAAAGAAAATCCATACTATAAATATCGTCCAATAATAATAGTATATAATAAAGGTTGGCATCACGGAGTAATAGGTATTGCAGCATCAAGAATCTCAGAAAAATACGGCAAACCAAGTATTTTAATTACATATGAAGATGATGATGCCAAAGGTTCGTGCAGAAGTATAGAAGGATTTTGTATTCATACGGCTATATCATCATGTTCAAAGAACCTGGACAGATTCGGCGGACACCCTATGGCAGCGGGAGTAAATTTAAAAACAATAAACATTAAAAATTTTGAAGATGATATTATAAATTACTGTAAATCATATGGAGATATGCCATATCCAAAATTACATCTAGATCTTGAAATAAATCCTGAATCGATATCTCTTCATATGGCACATGAACTTCAAAAACTAGAGCCCTTCGGGGAAGGTAATCCTGAGCCTGTATTTTATATTCAAAATATGTCTCTTAGAAACATAATTTCTATAGGAGGAAATAAACATCTTAGGTTAAAATTACAAAATGAAAATGCCTGTATTGAAGTACTGTATTTTAATAATCCTGAAAAAGATTTTTTATACGAAATAGGAGATAAACTGGACCTGGCAGTTACGCTAAACATAAATACATATAAAAATCAACATACCGTTTCTTTATACCTGGTAGACTTAAAACTATCACAAATAAATACACCGGAAATACTAGAGCAAAAGAAAAAATACGAAAAGTTTAAGTTAGGACAAATAAAGAAAGAGATAACCAAATCTATATATTTCAGCAGAAATGATTTTGCCACTGTATATAATTACCTAAGAAAAAAGCAGTCTATTCGTCATAGAATTGATATAATAAACTATAAAATAGGATGGAAAGAATACGACGTATTTAAATTATATATAATAATCGATGTACTGGAAGAATTAAAAGTTATAAACGTAAGTTGGGACGCAGATGAATTTCAAATAACTATAAATAAATTAAATAAAAAGATAGATTTAAAAAACTCCCATATAATATCAGAGTATTTTGAATGGAGGGAATATTAATTTGAAAAAAAATAATTATAATAATTACTCTCAACTGGTTCAACTTATAAAAAACAGTGAAAGAGAATATAACCTTGATCTTATCGAAAAGGCCTATAACATAGCTTCGGAGGCTCATAAAAATCAAAAAAGAGTATCTGGAATCGAATATATTTACCATCCGATTTCAGTTGCTTACATTTTGGTAGATCTAGGCATGGACACTGAATCTATAATAGCAGCTCTCCTGCATGACGTGGTAGAAGATACGCCTGTAGGTATTGAAAAAATAAAAAAGGAGTTTGGTCAAGAAATAGTTAATTTAGTAGGCGGAGTTACAAAACTAGGAAAAATAAAATTTAAGTCAAAAGAAGAAGAACAAGCTGAAAATATACGTAAAATGTTTATCGCCATGGCTAAAGATATAAGGGTAATTATTATAAAACTTGCCGATAGAGTTCATAATATGCGAACTCTCGAATGTATGCCGGAGCAGAAGCGAAGAGACAAATCAAAAGAAACAATGGAAATATTCGCTCCAATTGCACATAGACTTGGAATACGTCAGTTAAAAGAAGAACTTGAGGATCTATCTTTAAAGTATCTAGACCCGGTTGCTTATAAAGAGATCGAGCACTCCTTAGCACTTAGAAAAAATGACAGGGAAAAATTTATATTTTTAATAAAGAAAAAAATAATGGATAAAATTCAAAAACTAATTCCCAATGTATACGTAGAAGGAAGAGTAAAAAGTACAAACGGAATATATAAAAAAATATTTATTAAAAAAAAGTCAATAGATGAAATATATGACATTTATGCCATAAGAGTAATAGTAAACACCGTAAATGATTGCTACAATGTTTTAGGAATAGTACATGATATGTTTCAGCCCATACCAAACAGATTCAAAGATTATATTTCAATGCCAAAGCCAAATATGTATCAATCTTTGCATACAACTTTAATGGGAAAAGAAGGTATACCATTTGAAATACAAATACGTACATGGGAAATGCACCGAACAGCTGAATATGGTATAGCTGCACATTGGAAATATAAATTAGGAATGGCTGGAGATGACAGTAAATTAAAGAAAAATCTACTGTGGGTAAATAAAATAGTAGATGAACATAAGGACTTTGACGTAACAGATATTATAAGAAACATAAAACTAGATCTCGTACCGGAAGAAGTATTTGCTTTGACTCCAAAAGGAAAAGTAATAAGTTTGCCAAACGGAGCAACAGTTATAGATTTTGCGTATGCAATACATACGGATATAGGAAACAAAATGCTAGGAGCAAAAGTAGATAAAAGGATAGCACCTATAGACTACGTGATAAAAACGGGAGAAATCGTTGATATAATTACCACTAAAGACGAACATAGAGGTCCTAGCAGAAACTGGCTTAAAATAGTAAAAACCAGCAGTGCAAGAAATAAAATAAAACAGTGGTTTAAAAAAGAAAAACGCGAAGAAAATATAATAGAGGGAAAAACAGAAGTAGAAAAAGAACTTAAAAGGAATAATATAGTCCTTTCAGAAAAAGAACTCTTAAAAATATTAGAACCGGTAATTAAGAGAAACCAATGTAAAAGCATAGAAGATTTTTATGCAACAGTCGGATACGGAGGTATACAGTTTTGGAGAAGTATGCCTCGTCTAAAAGAAGAATATCAAAGGAAATTAAAAGAAAAGAAAAAGTCAAGCTTACCTCAAAATATAATAGAAGAAAAAACCAGAAAATCCATAAAATCTTCAAATGGAGTAGTTGTAGATGGAATGGATAATGTTTTAGTAAGATTTTCAAAATGTTGCAGCCCAATACCCGGAGATGAAATTATAGGTTTTATTACACGTGGATCCGGAATATCGGTTCACAATATTGAATGTAAAAATGTTCCTAAATACGCAAGGCAAGGTTCTCATCAAAGAGCAAGATGGATAAAAACATACTGGCTAAATTATGGTCTGGAAACATTTAGAACAAATATTGAAATTCTCTCTGAAAATAAAGATCATTTATTAGCTAATATAACAAAATTATTATCCTCAATGAATATAAGAATAATTTCCCTTAATTCAAGGCTAATGTCTTCAAATAAAGTTATAATTTCTATTACTTTGTTTGTAAAAGATTTAAAACATTTAAGATCTATTATAGGGTCAATAAATAATTTAAGTGGTATAAACTATATAAAAAGGGTGTAGAAGAAATGAAAGCAATAATTCAAAGAGTGTTGAGCTGTAAGTTAGAAGTGCAAGATGAACTTATAAGCCAAGTGGAAAAAGGGTTGGTAGTTTTCTTAGGCATTCAAAAAATTGACACAAAAAAAGATGCAGATGCACTGTGCGAAAAAATAATAAATTTAAGAATATTTGAAGATGAATCCCAAAAAATGAACTTATCTTTAAAAGATATTTTGGGCGAAATTATGGTAGTGTCTAATTTTACAATATGTGCAAACACAAAGAGAGGAAGACGACCTTCATTTGAAGATGCTCAACTGCCTGAAACCGCACGAGAATTATATGAATATTTTTGTAAAAAAATGAGTGAAATATATACGTCTCAAAAAATAAAGCAAGGACAATTTGGAAGTAATATGAAAATAACTGTTGTAAATGATGGACCTGTAAATATAATAATAGAATCAGTTGACGGTAAAATTAATTAAATTTTTAATTTTGAATCTTTTATTATTTTATAAAATAATAGTATGAATAAAGAATTTACAAAACTTTTTAAAACATTAAAAGGTAAAAATATCCAAAGTATTAAATTTATGGATGGTTCCCAAGCGATTTTCATATAAAAAGGTATAATTAACAAATTCGCCAATACCATAAATAAAGTGGAAAAAATACCTGCAAATAGTAGTCCTATTAATATAGAGTATTTATTATTTAATTTATTATAAACCGTAGAAACAGTGACTGAAAAAGTTAAAGTAGACAAAACATTCATCATAAATCCAAATATACCGGTAGAACCTACTGTAATCATCTCCAAAAAACATACTATTACAGTAACTAAAAAACAAATTCCGGGATTAAATATAAGACCTCCAAGGGTAATTATAATATCTTTAGGGTCATATTTAAGGAACGAAGATATAGGTATTCGAAAAAAAATAGTCAGTATGTATGAAATGACACATAATATCGATATATTAGTAATAGTTTTTATTTTTTCACTCATTCTAAGATCCTTTTAAAGTAAAGATATAAACTAAAAAAATATATTAGTTATAATAGATTAAATTATAGCATGTTTAAAATTACTTTTGCAAACATAAATACAGTAACTATAAAAGATTCTCTCTCCCGGCAAAGGATAAGAGAATCTTGGATTTTTAAAATATTGTAAACTTATAAATACCATCCTTGGTTGCTTAAATTATCTATTTTATCTTGTAACGATTTGATTTGTTTCAAAATTTCGTTATTATTGCTTTCATAGCTTTTTTCTTCTCTATCACTTAATATTTTAAAACATTTTTCACAACATAATTGTCCATACCATTTGTGGTTGCAATAATCATAACAAAAACTATCGCTACTGCCGCACCGAAAACATACTCCATCATGTTTTGTAACACCTCCGGAAGCTTTTCCTAAATCATCATCATTTATTTTTTTGATTTCTTCCATTATTAATACCCCCAAAAAATAGAATTTATGGTTTGTATTTTAACATAATTATTTTAATAAGTCAATAAATATTTTGTGTATTATAAATAACATCTTATATCTAATTAGATATAAGATGTTAAAATATCGAATTTTATTATTAATATAAATTACAATTACTATATCCAGACCAATTATAAAAAGTTCTACCATTAAAATTACTTGACGTTAGTCCGGAATTGTTGCCACTTAAAGTGTTAGTTCCCCTAGTATTTATCGGTGTAATATCATATGCCATAGTTACAGGTACAAATTGAGTAAATACTCCAGAGCTTCCATTATTACAGCTATTACAACTATTACAGCTATTGCAACAACACATATTTATCATTCCTTTTTATTTTTATCATCTGTGGAATACCCACATTATATTATATGGCAGCAAACAATAAATTGTGACTCAATACATTATAACCTAATTTAAGAACTCTGCTAAAGCATAGTTTTTATCCAAATTGTCCGAAAGACAAATCACATATCCTTCATCCGACTCCCCCGCCCTAACAAAAATAGTATCTCCAAGTACAGCAGAATTTCGATACTCTACCCTCATAGAATTAAATTTCTTAAAATTATCAGGTAAATATCTCATAGCAACTTCAATATATTTCTGATTATTCATATGATTATTAGAGTCAATATAGCTTTTATCAACTAATATTTCACCAATATTTTCCCCATATGAAGGCTCTGAAATTTTTCTTGAGACTTGCTTCATCTCTATTTTTTCAGATAATTTATAGGGATTTATGTCTTCAGGCTTTATCTTCAAAATTTTTTGCTTAGCACTATCTACCAGAACCCATTTAGAGTCAGCTTTTACTAGCACTTGCCCTTTACTATCTTTAATTATAAAATTTCTATTTCCAAAAACTCTATTAAAACTATATGGACTTGTAATAACTTCAATTTCTTCTCCAAATAGAGGATACCTTAAAATTTCTATATGCCAAGAAGATATCATCCAAGTTTTATTGTATTTTTTTAGTGCTTCTATTCCAACTCCAAGATCCTCAGAATGAAAAGTACTGCAATCTTGCATGTAATTTACTATATTTCCAAACGTAATGACTCCTTCTAAATCTGTCTCGCTAAATCTAACGCGGCTTTTAAAACTATACATAAATAAAACACGTAACTCC
>CAQBRY010000088.1 GCA_948762645.1 uncultured Eubacteriales bacterium
CTCATGTACTTAGGCCCTGCACAAAGTTCTGTAATATACTCGCAATCTTCTATTTTATGTTTGCTCATTTTATTCTCTGCAAATTTTGAGATTTTATATCTCGTCTTTTTATTAGGTACTACGCCAAGTAAAGCTTTACCAATAAATCTTACCAGTCTACCATGATTTCTCGGCACAATTTGAGCTGAATACAAATCATGTATTAAAGACCAAAACAATTGTATTTTTCTAGGAAGTTTTCCGCTTGGAGCTCCGTCTAGTGGAAAAACATCTATCGATACTCCCTGAGGAATATCTAAATCTTTCGTGTCAGGCTTAACCAATGTAGTATTATTATCTACAATTGTTGTAAAAATACTTCCTACAAACTTTTCTTCTGTATTTCTAAGAAGTGAGTATTTTTCTTTATCAGCCTCTTCTTGCCAAAAACCATAAAGTTTTTCATAATCCTGTCTTGGCATAAATACGTCTATATCGTCATCCCATGGGATAAATCCTTTATGTCTTATAGCCCCTATACAGCACCCTCCGCAAAAATAAAACATTAAATTATGTTTTTCACAAAACTCTTTAAAATAAATAAATATATCTAAACTTTTAAGTTGAAGCTGCCTGAGCTTACTATCTTGAATTTTATTCCCATCTTCTGGAATAATTGACATATATATTATTTCCCCCGTATAATTAATTATTTAAAAGTTTATCTGCACTAAATTAATCCTAAAATATTATACATTTATATTTTTAATATGTAAACTTCACTTTTTTACATTAATACTTTTAAAGATATAATATTATAATAAAATTAAAATTATACACGATTATAAAAAAATCACTCTAAATGTTACAATAATTCAAAAAAGTTGTTAATATAAAGTATTATTGGTATAATTCAAAAGAGGTGTATTTTATAAAATGTGGTTTTTACAAAGCGGTTTAACAATTCAAGGCGTACTAGTTCAAATACTTGCAATACTAGTAGTAATATTTATAGTCCTCCCTTTTCACGAATTTTTAAGAGCCTTTATAGCTTATAAACTTGGCGATAATACTGCCAAATATCACGGACAAATGTCTATGAATCCACTAATACATTTTGATCCACTTGGATCGCTAAGTCTACTTATATTTAACTTCGGGTGGGCTAAACCTATTTTCATTGATCCCAGAAGTTTTAAAAGGCCCAGACGAGACTTAGCTTTACTCACCATTTGCGGACCTATATCATATTTAATCGCTGCAATTGTTGGAGGAATATTTTTAAATATAATTATATTAATCGGATATCCAATTACAATTGCTTATCTTAGCTGGATATATAGTTTTTTATCTACATATATAATTATCTGCGTAAGACTTGCAATATTTAATCTAATTCCGATCCCACCCATGGACGGATTTAGAATATTAGAGCTTCTAATTCCAACTAAATATATCGTAAAATATTATAAGTATCATAATATAATCGTAATTGCAATGTTTATTCTGCTTATATTCGGATTCTTTGATAAACCTTTAGGATTTCTTCAAAGCGTAGTATACTTTTCGATACTTAAAATTACTCAATTTCCATTTATGTTTTTCAAATAATTACCTTAAAAGGATTTTTTAAAATGACCTTTATTTACTTTTCAGCTTTAACTATATTATTAATTCTAATAATTCTTTTTCTTCCTTTGAACGTTATTATAAACTATGATAAAAAATTATCTATAAAACTAAATTTTTTTGGTTTTAATATAAATGTATTTTCTAAAAAAGTATCTTACGAAAGTAATCAAGATGACTCATCAGAAAACAAAAATAATAATAATAATATATCCGTCTCCAATCTTATAAAAAAAGACGGTATTATAGATACAATAAAATATATTTGCGACGTACTTAAATTACTTTCCAGCATGACCAGAAAAATATTAAAAAGAACTACAATTAAAGATCTAACTATAAATTATAGCGTAGCAGGACAAGACTCTTTTGAGACGTCTATAAAATATGGAAGAATTTGTACATTAATTTACACAACTTTGGGCATAATAGATTCTATAAACCCTCCAAAACATCTTGACGTTAATATTTATCCAAATTATAATTCAAGTCAAAGTAATTTTAGATTTAATCTACACGTCTACGCAAGAAGTTTTTTTATAATATACTCCACATGTTTTTTCGCCTCAAAATACATTAAATATCTACAAAATTAAAAGGATGAAGTAAATGGAAAAGAACAATAATAAAGTGGATTCTATGGCTCAGTCTACAATAGAAAGAATAAAAAGCATGATTGATGTAAATACAATCATAGGGGAATCAATAACTTCTGAAAATGGAATTACTATTATTCCAATTTCAAAAGTAACATACGGGTTCGCATCAGGCGGTTCAGATTTTATATCCAAAAAAGACAGTAATAAAGATCTATTTGGCGGAGGAAGCGGAGCTGGCGTAACTATAAACCCAGTAGCATTTTTGGTAATAAATAATGATGATGTTAAACTTTTACAAATCGAATCATTTAGCAGTTATCTCGATAGAATTATAGCTATGGTGCCAGACATTGCAGACAGAATAAGTAATTTAATAAAAAATCGAAAAAATAAAAAATAAATACTATTAGATCAAATGTAATATATCAAATACAAAAAAGGTACACCTAAAAAGTGTACCTTTTTATATCTATATTTTGGTTATTTTCTTTTAAACTTATTCCACCAGCCTTTAGAATTACCAATCTTATAAATTCCTGCTCCGGCGGCTGCAAGACCTCCTAAGGAAGCTGCTCCTATTCCTATTTTCTTTGCTAATTCTCTATCTAATTCTCTATCTATATCACTCCAAATATTTTGCTTCTTTCCATCAGGATTGGCAAGATTTACTCCGTTTGCTCCACCGCCTATCTTTTCTAATTTATCTTCCGGCAATTCAGAAACTTTTTGCATTAAATTTTCTAAACTTGATCCTAATTCTTTTATTTCTTCATCTGTTACGTCTTTTAAATTACCTTTTGTTGTAAAATAATCCTTTACTTTAGAAACATCATCTAATTTCAATAGTCCTTCTGAAAAATCTTTTTTAGCTAATAAATCCTCAATTTCTTTTCTCATAATTAACAACCCCTTTTAAAATATTTTCACTAACAGTATATCCCCCCCCCGACATTAAAAGTCAATATTTTTTAAAAAATATTCTATTTATTTATATGCGAAATACTACATTTTCCTTTTTGAACATGTTATTTGTTACATAAATTTTTTATTTAAAACAATAATTATGAATTTGTTTTTTCAGCCAATATTGCCCTATCTATTCCATTAATATCTTTAAAACACTTTATATTACTCATCTTATAATTTTTAAATACACCTAAAATACTCTCTAACTGACCTATTCCTATCTCTACCCCTAAAAGTCCTCCTTTTTTTAATTTCTTCGTCCATTTACTTAAAATAACTCTATAAAAATCCATTCCATCCTTACCCCCATTTAGAGCCATTTCAGGTTCAAACTTAACTTCCGGCTGCAAAAATTCCATATCTTCACTACAAATATATGGAGGATTAGATATAATCGCATCTATAGACTCATCTTCAAAATTATCATGACACTTAAATATATCCATATTTAAACAATTTATGTTTTTTTTGTGCCTTTTTACATTATACTTTAAATAATCATAAGCATCTTTGGAATACTCTATAGCAGTGATTTGCATATCAGGATTACTAACTAGGGAATCTAATACTATCGCTATCGCCCCACTTCCGCTACACAAATCAAGTACTACCGGTTTATCAATGTCAGATAGAAACTTAGCACTTTCCTTTACTAATACTTCTGTATCATCCCTAGGTATTAGTACTCCCTTTCCAACTTTTAAATCATGATTCATAAAGTTCCAATTACCAACTAAATATTGAACTGGAATATGGGATATTCTCTTTTTTATCATTTCAAAGTACTTTTGAACAGACTCAAAAGAAGCTACTTTTTCCCTCATAAAGACTAAGTCATGACGTTTAACTCCAAAGCATTTTTGAAAAATATTTATATTATCGCTTTCATAAGATGGTATATTTCCATCTATGAGCATCTTTTTTCCCTTTATATATATATCGCCAAAAGTTTTTTCTTTCAATTATAAATCTCCTAGTAAACTAATCTATATTTTTTAATATCTCTTTATAAATATTGTTTTTTGAAATTCCAGTTATATTAGACGTCTCTTTAGCAGCGTCTGACAAAGACAACTTATCTTTCTTAATAATTTTCAAAGCTATACTCAAAGCCTCTTTCAAAGAATATGTACATATATTTTTTCCTTTTTTGTAACCTTCAACTATTAAAACGTACTCGCCTTTTATATTTACATTTGAAAAAATTTCCAATACCTTATCAAGGTCTCCTAAAAATACACCTTCATGTACTTTAGTTAACTCATGTACAACAGATACCCTCCTACTACCTAAAACATCATACATATCTTTTAACGTCTTTAATAACTTATGCGGTGCCTCATAAAATATCATAGTCCTTGGCTCACACTTTATCTCCTCTAGATGTTCTTTTCTTCTCTTTTTATTCATACTTAAAAATCCTTCAAAACAAAATCTTCCTGTAGATAGTCCGGATATAGACAATGCAGAAATACATGCACTAGGTCCCGGAATTACTTTTACATCTATATTTTCTTCATAGCATTGCTTAACTATAAGCTCACCAGGATCTGATATTGCGGGCATACCGGCGTCCGTAACTAAAGCACAGTTTTCCCCACTTTTAATCCTATTAATTATTAACTTGCCTCTTTCGATTTTATTATGTTCAAAGTAACTTATCATCTTTTTTTCTATTTTAAAATGATTTAATAATTTTTGAGTTACTCTGGTATCCTCCGCTGCTATAAAATTTACAATCTTTAAAGTTTCAATAGCTCTAAACGTCATATCACCTAAATTACCTATTGGCGTACCTACTACATATAAAATTCCACTCATTAAAAACAGAGAATGCCTATTAAACAATTATTTTAGTAGCATTCTCCCGCACACTTCCCTTCATAAATTCCTTACATTTACAATATCGCATCTGCCATAAAGTCCCAAAAAGCATGTAAAATACTAAGCGGTATTATAGACTTACTTTTAGTTTTAATCAAAATCAAGCACATTACTACTCCAAATAAAAATGTAAATGCAGTAACAGAGATGAAATCTGATAAATCAAATTTACCCGTATAAAATCTGAAAAAATGTGCAAACCAATGACTAGCTGCAAAGAAAAAACTAGAAAAAATAATAGCATTCTTTTGTGAGGTTATTGACTTAAAAGCATGAAAGCTCCAGCCTCTAAAAACTAATTCTTGACACAATCCTAAACTTAACCAAAGTATTGCATCATAAAATTGCATTTTTTGGAAATCAAAATATATATTTCCATGTTTAAAAAATGAAACAACTAGAAGATCAAAAGCAAAAATTGAAAAAACAATCGAAAATACTTTATAATTAAACTTAAAAGAAAATAAATTTTTGAAGTCAAGATTTATTTGTTTTGAATAATAAAATATAAAAAATACCGCAGGTAACATTCTTATGTATTCACGACTAATAGACAATAAACGTTCTAAATCCGTACTTAAATTTTCAGGAAATACAAAATAATTAAACGGATACCAAAATGTTCCCCACACTAACATTATTATTCCCATAGAAAACATAATTTTTTTGAAACTTAATTCTTTAGACTCCAAATTACCCAACTAAATCACACCCTATAAAAATATCAATTTTTGAAACTTCCATAAATTTTCCTTATTTCTTTCGAATAATGTCCATCTTCTCCTTCTATAAAAAGAATTGGCATAAAGGATATTCCAGGTTTTGCTCCTTTTTTCCCTTTTATCAAAAAAAACTTGGGAGGCTTATTTCTTCTCTGCTGTACAATTCTTATTATTTTAGGTTCAATATTATTTTCTCTCATAGAGCATATTACGTCACATAATCTCTCGATTCTGTTACACATTGAAAGTATACCTCCATACTTTAAAAGCTTAGAGGAAATCCCTACAATATCATCTAAGCTGCAACTACATTCATGTCTTGCAACTTTTCTAAATTCTGAGCCACTCATTATACCCGAAGAAATTGTCTTGTATGGCGGATTACAAACTACAAGATCGTAGCTATTGCTAATAAATTCTTTATAAACTACTTTAATGTCTCCATTAACTAAATTTATCTTTTTCTCGTATCTATTTTCTAAAATTGATTTTCTAAATAAATTACACGCCTCCTCCTGAATTTCTACCGCATCAACATTCTTTACAAGATTATCTCTGCACCACGTAAGTGGAATTATCCCGCATCCGGATCCTATCTCCAAAACTTTCTCATTAATTTTAGGTGAAGAAAACTCAGATAATAATAGAGAGTCCGTAGTAAAACTATACTCTTTAGAAATAAAAATAAACGTATTATTCCCTAGACTTTCCTTCCTTTGATTAGTTAATTCTCTCACTAGCTCCTCCAAAACGACATTAACCTTATTAAATCTACTAAATATTATAACTATTTGTTAATTATAATAAAAAATATAGCTAATATCAATTACAAAATATAGTTGGCAGTGCAAAAATAGATAGAAAGAGAGGAAAACTAATCACGAAGTGATTAGAAATGAGATGTCCAAAATGCAAAGGAGAAGAAAAGACAAAAAATAATGAATTTAAAGATGGAAAACAAAGATACAAATGTAAAAGATGTGGATGCAATTATGCCAAAAGCGAGCCACATGGATATCCAATAGAGATAAAAAGAGAGGCACTAAGATACTATCTAGAGGGTATAGAATTTAGAAGAATAGA
>CAQBRY010000089.1 GCA_948762645.1 uncultured Eubacteriales bacterium
TTTCGCCTTTTTCGTCAATATATTCAACGGGACAAAATTCTGACCCGTTGAGTACTTCTCTTATTTTACTTAAAACGTGTTTATGCTCTTTTTCAAGTCCTTTCGCTATATCTCGGCTTGATACCAATAACTTTCCATTTTCGTTTTTGATGTTTACGTTAATTAATTCGTTCATTTTTATTCCTCCGTAAAAATTATTTTTAAAATAAAAAAGAGCTGATAATTTCACAAATCATCAGCCCTAAACCTCGTTAATATTTAAAACCTTTTCAAGCGGTACGATTAAAGTATTTTTGCTGTTTTGCTCTTTAAGTTCTGCCTCATAATAATAAATTCCTTTCTTGTTTTTCCTTAAAATACACGCTGTCAAAATAAAATCTTTAATGCTTCAACCATTTAAGTCAAGCTGCCACGTATCATAGTAAACAAGCCGATTAAGCCTCGATTTCACTTGTGATAGCTCCATTTTATTTCCTCCAATTCGTTTTATTTTCCTCTTGCTTTTCATCATAAACTCGGTCAAGCTCTGTAAATTTCATGTAATTTCCGCTAAAGTTAAAAAGTGTTACTCCCGTATTTCCTCTGCGGTTTAATGCTACATCTACACCTACGGTTTTACTTTTTAAAATTCCCCTTTCGTCTAAATTTTTTTCTACGCACCACATTAAAATTAATTTATTGCATGATTGCTCGATTTCCCCGCTGTCTCTTAAATCGGTAGGGCAAGGGCGTTTATTCTCATCTGATACTCGGTTTAATTGCGATAAACATAATATCGGGACTTGTAGTTCTCCTGCTAAACATTTTAAGTCTCGGCAGATAGAGCCGACTTCTTGGTTTCGATTTTCACAATTTTTGTTCCCCCTCATTAATTGCAAATAATCAATCACAATCAGCCCTAAATTCTCAATCATTCGGCACTCAAGCCTTATGTCGTTTACTGTTAAACTCGGCGTATCGTTAATTTTTAGCGGTAAATTATAAATATCATCAATCGCCTTTGATATTGCTAAAAGCTCGCTGGTTCTTGCGCTTTCTGGGCGAGTTTTATCTTTAAATTTTTGGTCGATTAGCGTATTCATGGGAATATTTGAATTTTTAGCAAGTATTCGTTCGTAAACCTCTGCACTTTCCATTTCTTGACTAAAAAAACAAACAGTTTTGCCCGTCCGTGCTACATTCTCGGCTATTGTTGCGGCGAACGCCGTTTTACCTATCTTCGGACGAGCTGCCAAAATGATTAGATTTCCTGCCGTCATGCCTTTTAATTTTTCGTCTACACGCTTAAATCCTGTATCGCACCTATTTTCTGGCGGCGATTTATCGCTTAGATAAGTTTCAAAAAGCCTTAATCCAACTTCTCCGATTGGCTCTAATTTTCGTACCTTTTGCGACTTCATAATCTCATAAAGTCCTGTCATGGCTTCGGCTGTGACTTCTTCGGCACAATCTGGCGTGGTTTCAAAAGCAATTTTTGCTCCGATTTCCTTTAGCTTTCTCGCTTTGTATGAATTTATGATAATTTTAGAATATTGTTGGGTATTGCTAACACTTGGTACGCTTTCGGCACACGCTAATAAAAGAGATTTTATGTCGCTTTCAATCACATTTGGGCTTGACGTTACCTCGCTTAAAATTGTGACAAAATCAATCGGCTTTCCCTTGCTCGATAACCTTAAAACGGCTTCATAGCAGATTTTTAGTTGTTCAAAATAAAAGTGTTCGGGCTTTAATTCATCAATTACGCTTGCTAAACTTTTACTATCAATAATTATTGCTCCTATTACCGACATTTCGGCGGTTTTGGCGGCTTCAAGTTCTATTTCCAATATCTCTCACCTCCAAAGGTAAAAATTAAAGCACGCTCTCAAACGTGCTTTAATTGCTCTATTTTGCGTTTTATGTTTCAAATGACAAACTATACTAATATCGTATTAAGACGCCTTAAACGCTAAATATGAGGCAATATGAGTATATTCGCTTGCTTTTTCATCATTTACCTGTTACAATTCATCTGAATTGATAATTGTAAATATTTTTCTCGGAGCTTTTTTCCTGACAAAATATTTGCTCGCCAAAACGTGCTTTTATGTGCCCAGACTATAACATCTGCGATTTTATCGGGGTCTAAGCCGTCCCGCCTAATCATTAGGTCAATATCTTTCGCCCAGCGTTGCCGTCTGGCTTCATCCGCTTTAAATTCGGGCGTGTGCTTCTGGATTTGTTCCTCCAAAAACTGTGCTAGCATATAAGGCTCGCTCTTTTCGTGAAATATCTGATTTTTAGTTTTTTCTTTCCCTGTTTCACGAAAGCTGCGACTATTATTTTTTGTATATATTTCTTTTTTATATTCTTGGCTGTTTTCAACGATAGGGGAAAAGGTGTTTTCACATAGACCGTCCATGAATTTTTGACTATTTACGGTTAAAATCCTTTTTTCTATTTCTTTTATGTCTGTTTTATATATAATTTTTGAATTTAGATACTCTGATTTTATTAGTTTATTTATCACTTTTGACACTCGGTCTTTGCTTATTCCTAATAATTGAGCAAAATATCCGTTTGTCGCATAACAACCTTTACCACTATCAAGTGTAAAAATTGAGGATATTAATATTTTTTCTGTTTGTCCTAAATTTTTATTATTTAAAATCTCTTTTGGTATCCAAATACCCTTAAAATTTTCATTCATATTAATATTTCCTCCAATTTAAAGCGCTCGCATTCGACTGCGAGCGTTTTTCTTTGCGTATTAACACGTATAAATTATTTGAAAATTTGTTATTTTCCTTGGTCTTTACAACTTCTAAATATCCGTAATATACAAGCTGATCTATATATTTTTTCGGCGTATCATAGTTTACGTTTAAATCATATGCTATCTTTTTACGGCTCGGATAGCACGTATTTTTATCAAAACATAACCCGTCTAAATAAGAATAAATCGCCTTTGATTTTATATTTAGTCTCCTATCCGTCATCACTTGTTTAAGTGCATTATTCATTATAAAGCCTCCCTAAATTAACTTTTAAAATGGTAAATCGTAATCGTTTAAAACTTCTTTTACTTCCTGCTCCGCGCGGTCTAAATCTTCCTGCGTTATCACTTCGCGCGCGATAAATCCGTGATAAAACTTGTCATCCACTTTGTTTGTATAGTATTTTGCCGTAAGCCATATTTCGTCATGCTCTTTATAATTTTTTAAAATCTTTTGCCCGAGTTCTCCAAAAGCTACAATATTTGCATACGTTGGATTTCTCCATTGTCCCGTTTCTTTGTCTTTTCCTCCCGATAGCTGCACTGAAAATTTGACCGTGTCATTTCCGTATAATTTAGGGCTTTGTGGTATTCTTCCTCTAAAAATTACTGTATTAACGTAACAATTACCCGTATATTTCTCTTTTTCGTCCTCAAAAATTTTAACTATTTTTCCCATGTTTTTATCTCCTTTATTTGAATAATTATTTGTGGTGTTTCGCCATACTTTTTGAAAAAATTAATACCGCATACTTGGCTATCGTCAAAATATGCGGTATCGTTTAGTGCGTCTAAAATTATCTTAATTATATTGTCGCTGTCTGGCTTCTTTGTTGGTAGTATTTCGCCGTTTAGAGCCTTTTGTCTTTGCTCTTTGTTAAACTTCTTAGGAATAGAAAAAAGGGCGGTTATTTCAATTTTAAGTGGTATTCCTTGCGGGAATTTTTCACTCATTAATCTTTGTAAACTTACCCTTATTTTTTGTTCATATTCTGTTGTCTGCTTTGGCGTGTAAACTATGCTTTGCCCTCGAATAAAGCATAATCTCGGACGCTGCTTTCCCTTTGGTTCTCCCAATACTTTAAATTTTATCGTCATTCTATCGTCATTCTTTGGCTTCCTCTCCATACTATTCAAGCCTTGAAGTATCTCTACACGCTGTTTAATCGTTAATTCCTTAAAACTTTTTATGTTGTATTTTGCTAAAATCCCTTGATATAGCTTCTCTGGCTCATCCATATCAAAAATTATATTCTTTAATACTCTAGCTTCTCTCGGCGTTATTTTCTCTATTTCTGCTTCGGGTAAATCCTCCCCCGCGTAAACATAAAGCCCTAAGCCATACCTTGCTAAAGCCTTTGTTAAACTGCGTTGTATCACCTTATTTACATCAAAACTCGTAATGTTTTCAAGTAAAATAGATTTGTTTTTTATAGTCCATAACGGGTAAATATTCTATATGTTCCAGTCCCTCTATTATAACTCCCGTCTTTACCCAGCACGTTCGCCCGTCTGTGTGATATATGCAGCCGCTTTCCGTTTCGTAAACTTTATATGTTGCGGTAGGGTAGAGCTTTTTTGTTTCGCTCCACGCATACGCCCAAGCTAGATAATTTAACCCGTTCTTCTTTTCTATTTGTTTATTTACGTTAATTTCAAATAACGTCTGAAATACTGATTTTTTACTCTCCATATCTTTCTTTACTCCTTTATCTCACTACATTCTAAATCTGCAAGTTCGGCTTCATAATCTATCGGCTCGGCTGTCTGTTTATAATGTAAATTCAAACAATCTTCACAACAAGCTAAATCATCTAAACAATAATAATCGTCTTCTGCATAAATCCAATCACTGCAAAAATAGCACTTTAATACTTTTTCGGGTTCATTATCTGGTGGCTCTAAGTAATGCCTGTCGTCTAAAATTTCTAACATTTTTTATCGTCCTCCTTTCTGAATGCTCGTTCGCATACCTTTAAAAACGCTTGTATCGTTTGCCTCCTTAATTTTCTTATTTGTATCCCTTGATATATTGCTACTGCTATTAATACTCCCACTATTAAAATTAAAAATGTTTCCATGTTCACTTCTCCTTTTTATTTTGTTTTTTCGCAGTAAAAAAGCGCCGATATTTAAATATCAACGCTTTTAGGTACTAAAACATTCGCTTACATTATTGAATTGCTTGATTGTTTAAGGTACTATTGAAAAATCATAAGTACAAATTTGCTTGTGTCCAAGCATAGTGCGATTATTACGTGTATATGTCAAACTCCGTGCGGGTAAAATGTTATTAAAAATGATGAAGAACAATTAGAAACTGTATACATTACAAAAACTGGTAAATGTTATCATAAAGAAGACTGTACTTGTTTGAAAAAATCCAAAATCGAAATTTCAAAAGAACAAGCGGAAAATAACGAGTATGTAGAATGTTCAAAATGTTTTGGATAAAAATTATTAAATGAAACTTCTCTTTTTGAGGAGTTTTTTTGCTATGAAAGAAAGGGTCAAAAAATGGGAAAAGAAAAGCAGTGCAGTATCTGCTTGACGTGGTTTAATGAAAATCGTCTTGATAAAGGAAAATGTGTAAATTGTAGAGAAGATATTAGAAACGCTCCTAAAGGTCTGACAGAGGAAGAAAAGCTGGAGTACGTAATAAAAATAAAACAAAGGCTTTTAGAAAATAGATATAAAAAATTATATTTATCTGAAAAAAAGAAATTGAAAATATGCTCAAAATGCGAGTGGCTTAGGTTTATAGATTATTTCAGATGTAAAGTGCATTGCGGAAAGCCAGTGTGCGAAAGGTGGTATTGATAATGCAGATAAAAGAAATTGGCATAGATAAAATTAATGTATATGAAAACAATCCTCGAATTAACGATAAAGCAGTTAAATATGTGGCGAACTCAATTAAAAAGTTTGGATTTAAAAACCCTATAATAATTGACAAAAATAATATAATTGTTGCAGGTCATACGAGGTATTTGGCAAGTAAAAAATTAGGTTTAAAAAACGTACCATGTATAATTGCTGATGATTTAACAGAAAAACAGATAAAAGCGTTTAGACTAGCTGACAATAAAGTATCAGAGTTTTCGCAGTGGGATAATGATTTGTTGGACTTAGAGCTGGGAGAATTAAGCGATCTTGATATTGATATGTCAGAGTTTGGTTTTGACGTAGACGATATTGATTTTTTGGAACAGGAAATTATAGAAGATGATATTCCCGATATTCCGCAGGAACCTAAAGCAAAATATGGCGATATATATGAGTTGGGAAAGCACAGGTTAATGTGCGGTGACAGTACAAATACAGATGATATAGAAAAATTAATGAATGGTGTTAAGGCTGATTTAGTAATTACAGACCCACCTTACAACGTATCATATGAGGGTTGTACTGATGAAAAATTAACTATTATGAACGATATAATGAGTAACGATGAATTTAAAAAATTTCTCAAAAGTGCATTTAAGTGTATATATGCAGTATTAAAAGAGGGCGGTTGCTATTATGTTTGGTATGCAGATGTAGAACAAATTAATTTTGCCACTTCACTAAATGAAGTAGGATTGAAAATTAGACAACAGCTAATTTGGAATAAAAATACAATTACATTTAGTCACAAAGACTACCATTGGAAACACGAATCCTGTTTGTATGGTTGGAAAGAGGGCAAAAAACATAATTGGTATAATGATAGAAAGCAAACAACTGTACTTGATTTTGATAAACCAAACAGAAACAGAGAACATCCAACAATGAAACCGATTGATTTAATTAGTTACTTAGTAAATAATTCGAGCAAAAAAGATGATGTTGTATTAGATTCGTTTGGCGGTAGTGGTTCAACATTAATAGCCTGTGAGCAATTAAACAGGAAATGTTACATGATGGAACTAGACCCTAAATATGTTGACGTCATAATAGATAGATGGGAAAAATTCACAGGTAAAGAGGCAGTAAAAATAAATGAATGGTTTTGATATAACGTGGTATTTGGCGATTTTTGAACTTTTAGGGAATGTGTTTAATGTCAAGAAAAAAGTAATATGTTTTTATATATGGTCGGTAAG
>CAQBRY010000090.1 GCA_948762645.1 uncultured Eubacteriales bacterium
CGTCTTTATTGACGTCTCTTTCTTGCTCTTCAGGCCTTCCTCCGTCTTTATTGACATCTCTTTCTTGCTCTTCAGGCCTTCCTCCGTCTTTATTGACGTCTCTTTCTTGTTCTTCAGGTCTTCCCCCGTCTTTATTGACGTCCCTTTCTTGTTCTTCAGGGCGGTTTTGCTCAATAACTTGATTTGCATTTTTCTCCTTTTTCTCCTCAATTTTATCCATACGAGCCTGTTCTGCTTTACGTTTTTCTTCTTCCACCTTATTTCTATTTTCAGCTTGTTCCGCCCTTATCTTTTCTAATTCCTCTTTACGTTTTTCTGCTTTTTCTCTAGCTTCAGCTGCACGCTGTTCTGCTTCCTCTTTAATCTGTTTGTCTCTCGCTTCTCTTTGCTCCTTCCTTTTTTCCTCTTTAGCATCTTCAGCCTTATCTCTTTCTTCAGCTTGTTCTGCCCTTTCTTTTTCTAGGCTTTTCTTGCGCTCAAATTCTTCTTCTCTGTCCCTAGCAGCTTTTTCTTCAGCTGCTTTTGTTATACTTTTATTTCTAGAAACAATATATTCTTTTCTTTCTTGGCTACGCTTTTCTATATTATATGCACTATAATATTCATCTATATCATTTTTTAACTCAGCTTTTTTTTCTTCAAGTCCTTTTAATTTTTCTTCTATACTACCCTGGCCATTTAGAAGTTCTTGCAAACCACCGGCAATTTCGTCAAATTTATCTCCTAATATTTTTCTAGCTTCATCTAACATTTTTTGCATCTCAGCATCTAATTTTTTCTCATCAGATTCTTCTCTTCTTTCTTTTGCTTCCTTCATTATCTGAGCCTGAACTTTTTTCTCATTTTCTTTACTCTCTTGAGCTTTTTTCCATCTTTCAGCAGCAGCATCTGCATCCCAAGCATTTCTATCGTCATTATATGAAGAAGGTACAAATAGTGCAGGAACTACTGTTACAGGCATTCTTGAAATGCCTGTATGATAAATACTTATTTCTTCTATCAAAATACTATCGTCTGTAGCGGATAAATCATCCATCTTCCAACTTTTCAATCCCGCAGAAATAAAATTATATAATCCAGTAAGTTCGCACGTTCTACTATATACTTGTATAACACCTATAGAAGGTCCTGTCTCTAAAGACTCTTGAGGATCCAAAGCACTTATAGCTAAAAGAGCAGCTCTACGAGCAATATTATTAGGTATAGCTGCTGCGGCAGCTTTAGCCACGTCAGATATTAACGTAGGAGATCTCATAACAAGGCCACGCTTAAAAGACAGTTCCCCCATATTGTTATTAGGTATACCAACAATAAGCGGATGATCATTAACTCCTCCCTCTTCAATTGTAGAAACAGAATTGTCGATTTGAATTCCAGAAACTTCTTTAAATCCATACGTAAAAGCATTCATACTAACTATAAAATTAAATCCTTGAGTTAAACAGTCCATCGCACTTACAGATATACCAGGAAGTCTATTTTTTTTCTTTTTCCACGGATTTGCAAATTTATCTCCTGCAGCACTAAAACTAGCGTCCATATATTATCGCCTCCTCGCGCCTAAACATCAAATATGTTCTTACTTTTGCTATTTGAATCCCCATTCATCTTTTTATTAATTTTAGAAATCTCATTACAAAATTTAATTCTTTCTTTATGGTTCAAACTCATAACTTCACTATGAGGCCAATGAAAATAATAAGCCAAAAAAGATATCTCCTCGTATAGTACCTCCTGAGGATAACTTTTTAGGCTTCCCCGAAAAAAGGGACATCCACCATAAATTTATTAGAACATTTCGGACATTGAGCAGTCATTTTAGGCGGCTCAATAGCATTGATTTTTTGATATAAATCCTGTAAATAAGCCATATCAGCTGTAAATAGACTTTCTATAACATGGGCGTCTACCTTTTTAAGAGTGCCTAGCTCTATTATTACTCTTTCAAGTAAAAGTATGCTTAAATATCCAGGATTCATCTTTACCCTAGGATCGTTAAGAGGTACTATTTCATCTGCTGCATTTGCAAGTCTCATAACTCCGTGTTTATGAAGATCTCCGTTTTTATCTACGTATCCCTTAGGTAAATCAAACTGTACAGTTGTTTCAAAAGTGCTATTTGCCATCCAAAATCACTACTCCCATTAATTAGTTTTTTTTCATATATTATTATAATTAATTTTCAGGATACTATACATCCCATTAATTATATCTGTCATATCACTTAAAAAGTGATATGACAAGATATATAAATTATATTATATTTTTTAAGCAGTTGCAACTGTAACGTCTCTTTTAATTCCTTCATGTAACAATGTAAGGCTTTCAATAAGGATTGCGGAATCTTCTGCGTTAAGATCAGTTGATTCATAAGCTTTAGGCCATGCATTAATTACGCTCCAGCTTGCTGTTGGTTCACCAGCGTTGTTAAATACAGTAATAACTGCATTAACTGGGGTGAAGTTACTTCCCTCTAAGAAATCGTTAAAGAAATTGTAAAGAAGCGGGTTGGAATATAATCCTTTTTCAAGTTTAATTTCACCATACTCAACAAGACCGGGTAATTTTCTTTTGGTTAAATAACCAAATCCGCCTTCTCTATATTCACTTTCAGAAACTGTTGAACTAAATCCCGTTACCGATTTAAATGATGTTGTACCAAGTCCCTCAAAGTTAGCTGTAAATCTAAATCCTCTTATTGGGGATGATAATCCGTTTGTAATTGTTCCACGTGTTGATAACACTTCAGTACCAAGTTCTTGAATACCTGCTGTTGCTAATCCGTCTGGCATAAATAATCAATCTCCTTCCTAATATACACTGTTATTTGTTATTATTCACCTGTTTTTTGAGTAATACGGAAGATTACGAACTCAGCTGGTTTTACTGGTGCAACTCCGATTACACAGATCATACGGCCATTGTCTATATCGTCTTTTGTCATAGTGTTAGGTCCAATATCTACGAAGAATGCATCTCCTGGTGAACCTCCTACTAATGCTCCGGTTCTCCATACGCCTTCTAAGAAGATTTCAATTGTCCTTTTTACTCTTGACCATAGGTTTGCGTCATTTGGTTCAAATACTACCCAGTTGGTATTTGCCTTTATGGATTCCTCTAAGTATATGAACAGACGCCTTACGTTGATATATTTCCATAATGGTTTTGAAGAAGCTGTTCTTGCTCCCCAAACTCTTATTCCGGCTCCTGGGAATTTTCTGATTAAGTTTACTCCTTTTGGATTGAGTAAATCTTGTTCACCAACATTGTAATTTACATATAGTCCTGTACAATTTGCTATAATTTCATTAGCAGGAGCTTTATGTACTCCTCTTGAATTGTCGCTTCTTGCATAGATTCCTATTACTGATCCTGATGGTGGAATGAAAATATCTTTTTTATCAAGAGGATCATATACCTGAATCCATGGATGATACATAGCACAGTAATCGCTATCTACCATATCTCTTTGTTTCATAATGTCTGCAACTGTTTTATAGTTCTTTGGAATGTCGAGTACTGCAAATCTACTTGCTAATTGTTCACAGTGACTTACCAATGATAGCTGTACGTTTGCACTTGTAACTCCCGGTACTGCCATAATGCTTACATCTGTATTGTCAAGGAAAGCTTGTATTCCTGTACGTGATCCAGGTCCTTCATCTTTTCCTATAAAGGAAGCATCTGTAAGGCTTGCTGATGAACCATTTGTACCACCTTTTAATGTAACAGATATTGTATTTCCTTCGCCCCCTAAAGCTTTTCTTACAAACTCTATTGGAGCAGTTTCATCTGAGCTTGCTTGTGATTCAATATCTATTATTTCAGACGTTACCAATTTCTTGTCAATGAATGATGGAGATGCTACGTTAAAGGATATATTTTCGTATTTTTCAACTGTTCCATCATGTTCTACTTCTACATTGATTTCACAAGTTTTAATAATTATCTTTGGTAAAAGATTTTCATCTACTACTTCACCTTCAAATGGTTTTGCCATTGTCAGGGTATTTCCTGTAGTACTTTTAATGATGTTATACTGAGTATTTTCTCCATTCTCTACTACTACTACATCTCCTGCATCAAATCCTATAGCATTTTTTAAACGATATTTTCCATCGCCTAAATCTTTAAGAATTTGGGATTTATTTTCGTTAGTAGCTTCAAAGGATACGTTTATTATGTTACCCCACTCTCCCGGGTTTTTAGCTTTAATTTTAATTAAGCCTTCATTTCCTTCTATAGCGGCCGTAGCTGCATCTTCCGGTGCTACTCTCATGATAAATGCTCTTCCTCCGCCATTTGCAAAGAAATGGTTTACGGCGTAAGCTAAATATCTATATTCTCCGAATTCACTCGCATGGAGGTATCCACCAAACTTACGAGTAAAATCTGCTGGGCCTGTTACTAATACCGGTGCACCTATTACGGGACCTTTCTCAGCAACACCGACGAAACCAGCTGTACTTGTTCCCACACCTTGCATCGGGGTTGGGCCACTATCAAATTCCTCTACATAGACTCCTGGTGATAAATATTCTGGCATAATTACGGTTCTCTACTAAGTAAGTCTAGTAAGAACCTTTCAACTCCTTTCGCGTGTAAAATCTTATTTTTTATTTATTTACCATATGGAAGAGAGAAATGAACTCTAATCCATTGTAAAGCAAACTTTAATTTTCGGAGCGTTTTTCTAAAGACTGTAATCTTATTATTATTTCCTTTAGCTGCTCCTGAGTTAAAAGTTTTAACCTGTTACTTTCTATTTTTTGAATAAAACTTTCTTTTAATTCTTTTTCTTTTATTTTTTTAATTAATAATCTTAATTCTTCTATCAAAAGATAATTATCAGACATTTCATATATTCTGTTTCTTCGGCTTATAGCATCGTCTGATTCCACTATCTTCTTTATCTTTCCTTTTCCTATAGCTACAATAATTTTCTTGATTTCTTCAAAGAAATCTATATTTTCTTTTTTCTTTTTTTCTTTTATATCTTTTGTTTTTTCTATTTCACTTTCTAACTTAGGATTTTCTTCTATACTCATACTTTTTTTCTGAATAAGATCTTCTATTTTATCTTCTTCAGCATCATCCTGATAAAGCAGTTCATCTTCCTCATCTATTTTGCCGTCAACTTCATACTTATCTATTCGATCTATCTTATCGCACTTGAAATTATACTTAAAGCTTAAATCACTTAATTTAAAGTCATCATAATCTTCATTAATATCGCCTAAATATGTATTTTTATTAAAAGGATCCGTCTCATCGATATGGGCTTTATCCTTTTCACCATTTGGGAGTATAGTTAAAACTAACTCTTCGTCAGATTTATCTTTGTCGGCTCCAACAGATACAACACCATAACTAGTCTCGAAATCTGCTAACTTATCGGGATATGCACGTTCTTTTTTTTCAAGATCAGGAGAAATAACCTCAGATATTTTTTGTTTGTCACTTAAAAACTTACTATAATGATTCTCATTTGTCTGATTTTCATCGAACCACCATTTTCTGTTTTCATTGCTAACTGATTTCTCAGAAGCATACTTTTTCATCCGGCTATCCAGAGATGATTTGTTATTTTGATTTACTTTTTTGTTGTCGTATAACAAAATCTTCTCCTCCTCAAATTATAAAATTAATATACAACATCCCTCCTATAATACATAAATTTATAATTACTTATAATTGAATAGTAATTATTAATTATAAACACAAATTATTTTATATTTTTTTGTGTTTTTTGTGGTATGTATGAATTATATCATGTATTTTTTCTTTTATCCATTAAGTATTGCTTAAATAATAATATATTTTTCGTTTGTTTTTGTGCAAAAATCTATTTTTTGCTTTTTAATATATAAATATGTAATTTTATTTAATTAAATTTTCTAAATAATTTACATAAAATAAAAAATAAGGAATATTATCTCAATATTCCTTATTCTCATATAAAAAAATTTATAAATTATTCACCTTTAAACTTGCTAAAGATATACAATATTGCAATTATAATCCTTTATAAACTCTAAAATATTATCATGACACGTAAATATTACAGCTTGAAACTGTTTTTCTTCACAACTAAAGTATTCGTCTAAAAATTTTAAAGTTATTCCTAACCTATAGTCATCATATTGCATTAAAATATCGTCCATAAAAAACGGTATATGACTACCCCTGGAAATAATCTCCGACATAGCCATTCTTAAGGATAAATATGCTTGATCAACCGTACCACTACTTAAAGACGTAGAACTTACATTATCCCCTACAAAAAAAGTGTAGTCTTTTTGGATACGTATCAGAT
>CAQBRY010000091.1 GCA_948762645.1 uncultured Eubacteriales bacterium
GCCACTAATTTACAGTCTACAGCGGCTGCAAGTGAAAGAGTATTTAATTTTCTTGGTCAAAAGGAACTTGAAAATGAAAACAATAAAAAATTGAGTTTAAATAATGTAAAAGGGGAAGTAGAATTTAGGAACGTAAGATTTGGATATAATGAAAGTAAGACTATAGTTAAAAATTTTTCAATGCATGCAAAGCCCGGACAGAAAATAGCAATAGTAGGACCAACCGGAGCCGGTAAGACAACAATGGTAAATCTTTTAATGAGATTCTATGAAATATGTTCCGGAGCCATTTTAATAGACGGGGTAGATATTAAGAGCCTAAAGAGAGAAAACGTACATGATATATTTTGTATGGTTTTACAAGATACGTGGCTGTTTGAGGGTACAATTAAAGAGAACATTGTATATAATAAATGTGATATAGAAGATGACAAAATTATATCAGTTTGTAAGTTGGTAGGTATACACCATTTTATATGTACTTTACCTAAAGGATATAATACATTGTTAGACGATAATATTACTTTGTCAGAAGGACAAAAACAATTAATAACCATAGCAAGGGCCATAATTAAAAATTCACCGATGCTGATTTTAGACGAAGCTACAAGTTCAGTAGATACCAGAACAGAAATATTAATACAAAACGCAATGGACAAACTTATGACTGAAAAAACATCCTTTGTAATAGCACATAGACTCTCTACTATAAAAAATGCAGATATTATATTAGTTATGAAGGACGGTGATATTATAGAAAAAGGAAATCATAGTGATCTAATGGATCAAAAAGGATTTTATTTTAATCTTTATAACAGTCAGTTTGAGAAGGTATAGATTTTTTATAAAAGAGATAAGTTTCCAAGGAATATCTTTGGAAACTTATTTTTAATATTTTGGGTTTTATTATTTTTTAATATTACTTTTTTTAGACGTATTTATATTCTTAGCGAATAACATTAAACAGCTTGCAATAAATATAACGCAGTTAAATTGGAAAAATCTATAGTCTTCTCCGCACAATAATAACATTGTCCCAAAATTATATGTTATCGTAGGTACTACGAAAATAAGAGATTTTATACCATTTTTATAATATGAAATAAGACCAAATATCATTAAAAATAAAATGTGAATACCAATCATCATTAAAATTTTATTTAATATTGGTAGATTTGAGAAATCATAAATTGTGTTAATAAATATTTTCCCTAATTTATTATATTTAGTATTTTTGTATTCATATTTGATAGGGTTGCCTTCATTAGCTACATATATTACTCCCTTAGGATCTCCTTTTGTTTCCCAAACCATACAGGTTAGTTCAAGGGCGGCAATAAAAGAATTACGTTTATCAGAGATTATAGTATTAATAGTCATTTTGATAAAATCTTTGATAGGAATTTTTTTGATTACTCTATCAGTATTGAAAGCGAATTTTACAGAATTATAATTTCCTGATTTATATTTTGTCTTCCACTGCTGGTCTGTAGCAATCTCATTTAAAAAGGACTTCGTTTTTTCAGATAAAGCATCGGGATTGTTTTTCATAACGTTACACATTATAGTCATAGGAAGACCAACGGATTCCACATATCCTTGATCTGGATATGTAACTTTTAAGGAACTATATAGAGGGAATCTTATCGCTAATATTAAAATGACAGATAATATAGCTGAATATAAAACCTCCCGTACGTTTTTTACATATATATAAAGAATTAATGCTAATAACGGCAAAGTATAAAAGAAGCCATTGTGTCTTATTAGTGTTGCAAGGGCGATACATATAGAAAATCCAATTAGATTTGTATATTTTCTTAGCCATAACCCGTTTGATAAATATATATTTATAGTATGTGTGAATATAAAAAGGATTAATATTGTTAAAGCAGTGTCTTTCCAGGCATACATCATAATATTTCTTGTAGTCATATTGATGACTATTAAACCGTAAACGATAGTAAGACAAATATTTTTAATACCCCAGGATTTTAGATCACATATCAGCAGTGCTACTCCTATACTGAATATTAATATTTGAACGAATATAACAAAGGAATAGTGATTATATATTCTTGTAATTAGATATATTAAGAAAGTGTGTATGGCGGGATGCCAGTTATCGAACCTAAAATTTTGTACTTGATCCCATTGAGTACAGTTATCGTTAGAAACTCCTCCGGGATAGTATGCAAGAAGGTTCATGGACAATATGAAAATACAAATGGAAAAACTAATTATAAATAATTTCAGATTTAATTTAGATTTTTCATTATTTACTCGTATTTTGAAACTACGAAGTTTCCAACATATATAGATAAGAAGATGAAAGACTATTATTAAAAGCAGTATGGAAAATATTAGACAACATAATGTATGACTCTTTGAAATAAAAATTGTACTGTAAGCCAAATATCTCGTAAAGACTATATATGATGACAGAAAAGCATCTAACAATACAAATAAAAATATCTGTGACTTAGGAATACTGCCGAAAAAATTTTTCATGAAATGTAAGTAATTTTTATACCAAAATTTAGTTTGTATAAGGTTGTTCATTTATTTTCCCTCATGATAATCTTTTTCAGTATTTACGTTCCAGACGGCAGATTTATCTTTAATTTCTTTTCTGATTATTCTAACCGCTTCTATAGCCGTAAGCATTGAATGATCCATATTGTTATATCTATGCTGACCGTTTCTTCCCAGACAATAGAGATTTTCTATACTGTCTAAGAAGTTTTTAACTTTATCAAATTGTTCATAGGCGCCGAAGTATGCAGGATAGGCCTTTTTTACTCTAATATGAGTTGAATCAAGAATATCTTTTTCGTCGATTATATCAATTTTACAAAGCTCTTTTATAGCAAATTTGATAAAGTTTTCTTCACTCATATTCCATAAAGTATCGCCTTCACTACAAAAATATTCAAGTCCGATCCATACGGTATTTTCGTTATCTTTTACCATATATGGCGACCAGTTGTTAAATATTTGCAGTCTTCCTATTTTTACGTCTCTTTCTTGAATATATATCCAGCAGTCCGGTACGATATTTCCAACTGTTTTGATACGGGTAGAATTTTTGATTTTAAGTTTTTTAAGAAGAAGTCCTACGGTAATAAAATCTCGATAGGGGAGATTTTCAGCAATTTCCTTTATATCTTTCGGAATTTGGTTTCCCATTGAATTTGCAAGATCCTTAATAGGCATAGTTGAAAGGACTATGTCAGCAGACACATTTTTAAGGTTTCCATTTTCATCTTGAATCGTTACTTCCGTTATAGTACTTTTTTCTATATGCGTACTTACAACTTTTGAATTAAATAAGATTTGTCCACCCATTTTTTGTATTTCTTCTGCCATAGTTTCCCATAGCTGTCCGGGACCCTTTTTAGGATAAGTAAATTGTTCTATAAGAGAAGTCTGACTACTTTTATGATTTTTATTTATAGCTTTTACAAACATTTCCTTAATAGCTTTACTTAAAGATAATTCTTTAACCCTTTGAGCTCCCCAGCTTGGAGATATTTTAGAAGGATGAACTCCCCATAACTTTTCAGTATAATCTTCAAAGAACATTTCATATAAAGGTTTTCCAAACCGATTTATATAAAAATCTTCAAGAGATTCTTCTTTCCGTTTTTTGATGGATGAAAATATAAATCCGCATCCTGCCTTAACTGTTTTTACAAATCCCATGTTAATAAAAGTTGAGGGCTTTAGTGAAATAGGATAATCGAAAAAATTTCTTAAATAAAATATTCTTGAAACTCTGTTTCTAATCAGCATTACTTTGTCAGTTTCTTCCGGGTCCGGACCGCCGTTTTTTAGAGGTTTTTTTATATTAAGCAGTTTATCGTCTTTTGCCGGACTGCCTTGAATTGGCATTAATTCGTTCCAAATATCGTTAACTCTCTTGCTTTTGGAAAAGAATCTATGACCTCCTATATCCATTCTGTTACCATTATATTGTACAGTTCTGGATATTCCGCCAATAAAATCAGATTCTTCCAGTATTATTGGTTTGATATTTGTTTCTTTTAGTAGTTGATAAGCGGCTGTCAGTCCTGCGGGACCTGCACCTATTATTATAGCTGTTTTTTGATTCATCTTATATTTTTTTCATTCCTTTCTCGAGTAAGAGCCTTCTAGTTACAAAATTATATATCATTACTATTGCAGTTGCACCAATTTTTGAAATCATATAGTGTATATTAATAATATCAACAGTAAACCACATAACAATTTGATTTAATATTAGACCTACCACACTCAAAATTATAAAAAATATTACTTCCTTTATTTTAGAACTGTTTTTAGACTCGAATACAAATTTCATACTTAATAAGTAATTTACAATTACGGATACTGAAAAAGCAACTCCACATGATATTAAGTAATGGATACTAAATAGTTCTGTAAATAATACCATTAGACCGTAGTCAATAAAAAAGCATATTCCTCCTACGATTCCAAATTTTATTATTTGATTTATAAGTTTTTTCATTTTTTTATTCCTTTTTGTTATTTCTTTGTAAAAGCATTTTTTATGATTTGGTATATTAATTAAATATTGATATTTAGCATTATCTTTCTTTATTATCTGCATTTTTAATAATATTTCAAGGAATTTAATAAAAACTTACTATTTTAATTAAATTTAAATAGTAAGCCAAGAATATAATTACATTAATTATTAATTTATTTAACATAATCTAATATTTTTTCAGTTTCTTTTTCCCCATATTCAAGATATTCAGTAAGTAAATTTTTAATTCCGCTTTTATCTAATTTTTTATTTCCTAATATGTCGATTAGGGAATTTATTTTACTGTTTTTTATATGGGAATCTTTATTATTATATTGATTAATATAAAATTTTTGGAATTCATCTAATATATTATCTAAGAGTATGTCATACGGAATATTTGATATATTCGAGATTCTCCCTAACAATCTTTTACCTATTATATCATTTTTAAAACCACCGGCCGGATGATATTTCAGATGACAAAACTCTTGCGTCGTGTACATGGCCGCATTTGTTACTCAAACCCGGTGCCTTGGACTCAAGTTCAATGAGCATGATACCACCTTTATAATTATGATTTTTGTGGTGGTTCCCAGTATATAAATGGCCATTAGTACCATCATTTAGTATAGGCTCATTGTTTGCTCCGATTTTCATAATATCACTAATAGATGTGTTCATACCGTAATGTTTGTAATTTTCTACGGTGTATGCCTTTAGCGGCTTTTATCCATGACATCTCTTTAGGTATTAATTAGTATTGACTTTTGGTCTTTCTATGTAATGAGTACTAGCCTCTCTTTCATATATATGAGTATGATTTTTTTCATTTAAGAGTAGGATTTTATTTATATTTTCGTTTATGTTTAGACGCGGGAGTATAAATGTTACTCTTCTTTCGTGAGAAAACAGTTCAGTTATGTAATCTTGCTAAGAACGTTCCTAGCCGTTTGAGCTTATATATTTTTAATTTGAAAACTGAGTTACTAATAATATTTGTGCTATTACTAATGACTGCTTTTTTATAATTATTTATTGTTCAAATGCTTTTTGGGATTTAATACTAATAAAGCTTTAGACTGTTCTTACTATATTATTAATATATTTTATTTAGATAAAAAATATTGTTTTAAATTTTTTAAGTCTGAAGGATATATTGATCTAATGGAGTCTAAGAAATTAATTTTATTAAATTCTTTACTGACATTTCTATATAAATCCTTATTTTGCGAGCTATTAGACTTTATAATTATGGCTTTCCTAATAAAGGGATTAATTTTTATTGATGGGTTGATACTAAGAATTTTATTTGATATATCTTGAATGTCGAGACCGCTTTTAGAGTAATCGTCTATAAAATCTATTTTTTGTGATATTAGAGATGTTATATAGAGTCTGTTGATAGGACTTAATTTTTCATAATATTTTGAACTGCCATTTTTACATATTTCAAAATAAAATTTTTCTTCAGAAGTTTGGAAATAGGAGCTTAGATTATTTTTCCAAAATACTTTTTTCATTGTTCATAAATTTTAAACTTTTTATAAGTCTTTAATTTTGACTTTTTTAAATTCAATTTTTTCACCTTTTTTTTCGTTACTTTCAATATTAAAAGAATTTTGAAAAATATTATTTATTAATAAAATATATAATATTAAGTATTTAACGTGTTATATTAAAATTTTATTAAATAATTTGTTTATCATTTTTTAATTTAACTATTTTTGATTCATATTTTTCGCTCAGCTTTAGTGCGGAAATGATC
>CAQBRY010000092.1 GCA_948762645.1 uncultured Eubacteriales bacterium
CATAAATGCAAGTCACGATGAAGATTGGAAGAAAAAAGTTAAAGCAGCAGCTGAAAAATTTGATTCTCAAACATTTCATTGCTCTGTCTGCGGAGCGTGTCCTGGGTGTGGAAAAATGGTTGGAACTGCCGGAAATGTTTGTCCTACGTGTAGGCAAGAAGCCGGATGTTCAAGCAAAAAAATTAATTTTTAGATAAATTAATAAGATTTTAATTAAATATTTAAAGGACCAATTTCTATTCATATAGAAATTGGTCCATATTTAATATTAGCAATAAAGAACTTATTTTTGACATAAACTATGCTCACAACCCACTAGATCACTCATACTATACATCCCAGACTCTTTATTATTTATAAATTCACAGCACTTTAATGCACCCCTAGCAAACAAATCTCGAGAATTAGCATGATGCGTAATAGTCAATATCTCACTGTCTCCTGCAAATATAACCTCGTGCTCACCTATTATATTTCCACCTCTAATAGAGTGTATTCCTATCTCATTTTTACCCCTTCTCTTTCTCTGACAATGACGATCATATATATAATTAGTTTGATCATGCATACATTTAGAAATTTCGTCTGCTATCATTAAAGCCGTACCGCTTGGCGCGTCTATTTTTTGATTATGATGTTTTTCTATAATCTCTATGTCAAAATCTTTTCCTAAAACTTTAGCGGCTTTTTTCGATAGCTCCACCATAAGATTTACACCTATTGACATATTTCTCGATGAAAAAATCGGTATAACTTCCGAAGCTTTCTTTATCTCTTTAATTTGATCATCAGAGTAGCCTGTTGTACATAAAACTAATGCTGCTTTATTTTTTACAGCATAATTTAATATATCTTCAAGTGCATTAGGACTAGAAAAATCTATGATTACATCACATAAAGCAGACGTCTCACTAAATGATCTAAACACGGGAATATCATAATATGGTCTTGCCTCAATGTCTATCCCCGCAACAATTTTATACTCCGGCTTACTAAGTATTATTTTAGTTAATACTTTCCCCATTTTTCCATTACATCCGCAAATTATTAAATCAATCATTTATTTTTAAGAGCAAACGCTCACTTCCCATCCTTCCCTATATTTTTAAAATCCCATATTTTAAAAGAGCATCCCTAAGATTTCCTTTTAAACTGTCTTTCATATCGGAAAGAGGTAATCTGCACTTTCCACAATTAAATCCCATCAAGTTCAGCGCCTCTTTGACAGGTATTGGATTTATATCGCAAAATAGTGCCTCTATAAGATCAAAATATTTTAGCTGTAAGTCTAGGCTTGATTTTATATCTCCATTTAAAAAATCACTTGTCATTTGATGGCATTCTCTCGGACAAACATTAGCAAAAACAGATATAACTCCCTTAGCCCCAGCAGCCATCATCGGTACAATCTGGTCATCATTGCCAGAATATATATGTAAATTATCCCCACATAAAGATGCTGTTTTTACAGCAGAAGATATATTTCCACTAGCTTCTTTAGTAGCACAGATATTTTCATGTTTGGATAATGCTAAGTATGTCTCAGGCAGGATATTACACCCTGTTCTGGATGGAACATTATAAACTATAATAGGAGTTTTTACTTTATCGGCAATATAATAATAATGCTTAATAAGACCATCTTGAGAAGCTTTATTATAATAAGGAGTTACGATTAAAAGTCCATCTACTCCTAAACCCTCCGCTTTTTTTGAAAGTTCTAAAGCATGTTTTGTATCATTGCTTCCACATCCCGCTATTACAGGCACTCTTTTATTTACTTTATCTACCGTATATCTAATAACATCTTCTCTCTCTTGAGACGACAGAGTAGATGATTCCCCCGTTGTACCACAAGATATAATGGCATCCGTACCGTTTTCAATTTGAAATTCTATCAAGTCACCTAAAACATCGTAATTTACGCCATCTTCATTCATTGGCGTTACTATAGCAACTCCAGATCCACTAAATAATACTTTTTTCATAAATATACCCCCAAAATCATTCTTCAATCTTAAAATCAAGTTTACTCGTAATATGATGCACCCCTATTGCACAGCAACCCAACTTAGTCACTCTTGATGCCCCTGGAAAATCCTGATATATTTTTATGCCATCTAAAATCGTATCTACAAACGGTAACATATTTTTTAAACCTTCATTATTCAACATTTCTTCAAAACTAGGATAAAAATTCATATATATAACTTTGCAAATAACATATTCATGGAAACTTTCTAGTTTTAGCAGATCACCGTTTTTAAAATTTTTTATATAATTAGTGGCAATCCTTCCTTCAGCCTTCTTTTTACCATTTTCAATATATTGTAAAAATGGTAAACTTTTATTACTGATAATTTTTAAATTATGCATAAGTAAATTTTTTTGATGTAATTTTGTCAACACGACATATACCCCTCTTTGCAAAGAAGTTCAGCTAATAATACGGCTCCTCCGGCAGCACCCCTTATTGTATTATGAGACATACACACAAACTTAATACTATACTGTGAATCTTCCCTAAGTCTGCCCACGGATATTCCCATTCCATTTTCAATATCCCTATCTAATTTTATCTGAGGCCTATCGTCTTCTTTAAAATAATTTATGAACTTCTTTGGCGAACTTGGAAGATTCTTAATTACAGCATCAGGACTAAAATTATCCCATCTTTCAGCTATATCCTGAATATCAAACTGCTTTTCTAATTTTAAATAAACGGCTGCAGTATGACCATCCGTAATAGGCACTCTTAGACATTGGGACGTAATATTTATATCCTTATTTAAAATAATTTTATCTTTAAAAATATTTCCCCATACTTTAAGAGGCTCCTTTTCGGATTTCTCTTCTTCGCCGGGAATATAAGGTATTATATTGTCCTTCATTTCCGGCCAAGTACTAAAAGTTTTACCTGCTCCTGAAATTGCCTGATATGTACAAACTAAAATCTTTGAAACTCCTAAATCCATCAGCGGATGAACTGCGGGTACAAAGCACTGTATTGAACAATTCGACTTTACCGCTATAAATCCTTTTTTTATACGAAGTCTTTTTCGCTGACAGTCAATTATCTTTAAATGCTGAGGGTTAATCTCCGGTATTACCATTGGAACATCCGGCGTAAATCTATGAGCACTGTTATTAGATATTACAGGACATTCTAATTTGGCATAAACTTCTTCAAGAGCTTTAATGTCATTTTTAGGCATATCAACAGCACAAAATACAAAGTCTACACTCGACGTTATTTTTTCTATATCCTCCACCACATCTAAAACTACCATACTTTTAATAAATTCAGATATTTTTAGTCCCGAATTCCAACGTCCATTTACAGCCTCTTCAAAAGTTTTTCCGGCAGACCTGTAACTCGCCGCTAAAACTTTAATATCAAACCATGGGTGATTTTGAAGAAGTGATACAAACTTTTGTCCTACCATACCCGTGGCCCCAAGAATTCCCACTTTGAATTTTTTCATAGTAAAAAGCTAGATCCTCCTATAAAAGCATACTCTTATGTTGTTGTAAAAGCAGCGTCAATATAATATAATTCTACATTATAGATTATGAAAAAATATTATATTTAATCCCTAATTTCGATATTCATATTATCATTATATTCATAATATTGTCAATTAATATATACGGAGGAAAAATTTTGGAAAACACCTTAAACAGTACGAAAAATAATATAATACATAAAAGTCAGTTTAACTATACTCTCCCCCAGGATTTAATTGCCCAGTTTCCAATTGAACCTAGGGACCATTCAAAACTTTTATGTTTAAATAAAAAAACGGGAAATATCGAACATAAACATTTTTATGACGTAATAGATTACTTAGATCCCGGAGACTGTCTGGTACTTAACGATTCCAAAGTATTTCCTGCCAGAATATTCGGAAAAAAGACAGATTCAGAAAAAAAAGTAGAATTCTTACTTCTAAATCAAATAAGACTTAACGTGTGGGAATCACTTGTAAAGCCCGGTAAAAAAGCCAAAATACAAGACGTTTTTATTTTCGGAAAAAATCAGGAATATGAGCTTAAAGCTAAAATAATAGACATAAAGCCGGATGGAAATAGAATTATACAATTTGATCCGGTGGAAAACTTTTTTGGTAATCTTGAAAAAATTGGATTAATGCCCCTCCCCCCTTATATAAAAGAAAAATTAGAAGATAAAAACAGATACCAAACTATTTACGCTAAAGGTATAGGGTCGTCTGCCGCGCCAACCGCAGGACTGCATTTCACTCCAGAGCTTCTTAAAAAGATAAAAGATAAAGGTATAAAAATATGTTTTGTTACTTTGCATATTGGTCTTGGTACGTTTAGACCTGTAAAATCAGAAAATATACTAGATCATAAAATGCATTCTGAATACTATAGTATTTCTTCTAAGACAGCTCAAATAATAAATGAAACTAAAAAAAATAAAAAAAAGCTTGTCGCAGTAGGTACAACAAGCTGCAGAACGCTGGAATCGGTAATGTCAAAGTACGGAGAAATAAAGGAAGTATGCGAATGGACTGATATATTTATGTATCCCGGATATAAATTTAAAGTCGTAGACGCACTTATTACCAACTTCCATTTACCCGAAAGTACATTAATTATGCTTGTATCTGCATTTGCCGGTCTGGACAATGTCATGAACGCCTATAATACAGCGGTTAATAAAAAATATAGATTCTTCAGCTTTGGAGATGCAATGATTATATTTTAACATAATTATCACCCATATTCATATTTATAGCCCTCTTAAGGCTAAACGTTATATAAATATTACCTTCCCAGTCCATTAATTTGACTTTAAACTTTACGTTATGATTTTTCTCATCTATTATTAATTCATGCAGTTTACCATTAAATAACAAATCCATATGCCATTTATTAAATCTCAATCTATCTGTTTGCATAAACTTTATAAATTCCCTTAATCTTAAATTATTATCATCCATTTTTATAATTCTATCGTACGTCTGTTCCTGGAATAACAATAATTTAAAAAATGTAGAATTAATACCAGCTTCATTTAAAGCATTTATTATTAAATTAATTTGTTCTATACTGTCGTCACTGCAAGGACACATCTTAACATAGTATACAAAAAATCTTTCTACGTCTATACATGAACATCCCTTTCGAAGTGTATTTATAACAATTTATTAAAAGGATATTTGTTAATGCCCTTAGGTATAAGTTTGAAAATTACAGCACGATTATCTGACAATAATAAAAGCGATATTGCCGAGCATACACCTTTTCTTTTAAATTCAAACATAAATTCTCCTTAATTTATATGTATGAATCCTCTTCATAGCGCAAACAACACATTAATCTTCCGCAGGTCCCAGAAATTTTACTGGGGTTTAATGATATTTCCTGATGCTTTGCCATCCTTATAGATACAGCCTTAAAGTCATCTAAAAAAGTAGCACAGCACACCGGTATACCACAAACTCCCATACCACCTAATATTTTCGCTTCATCTCTCACTCCTATTTGTATAAGTTCTATTCGAGTTTTGAATATCTTAACTAGATCTTTAACTAGATTTCTAAAATCTATTCTTTTATCTGCTGTAAAATAAAAAATTATTTTACTTTCATCAAAAAAATAATATATATCTACTAATTTCATGTCCAATTTATGTTCAAGAATTTTGTCCTTAGAAACACTAAATGCCCACTTTTGCTTATTTTTTATCTTCTCTAATTTCTCTATATCTTTTGGAGAAGTCTTTCTTAATATAACATTTTCTCTAGTATTTAACTTTTTTTCCTCATTAAAGTCTTTTTTGACCATTACAACTTGCCCACATTCAATTCCACCGGGTGTTTTACAAATTACTAACTCCGATTCTAAAATATTATTATCTTCAGAAAAAAAATAGTATATTTTCCCTACTTTTTTAAATCTTACTCCTATTAAACATCCCATAAAACTTATCTCCAAAATTTTATAAATTATAATTGTTTAGCTCTAGTTAATTTATCTAATATTATATTTGCACATTTATAGATATTTCCTCCACCCATAGTAATAACCATGTCTCCCTTTTGAG
>CAQBRY010000093.1 GCA_948762645.1 uncultured Eubacteriales bacterium
GAAGAGAACACATCTATTGCACAAAACTTTCATATTACTGCGGAGAAAGAGAAATTAGTAATTGGAAAAAATACGACAATTTTAGGGAACGTTTTTATAACAAATATTGACCACGAATACCAAGATATAAATCAGCACATTTTAAAGCAAAAGTGGATAATTAAGAGTACAAGAATAGGAGAAGGATGTTTTATTGGGTTTGGAGCTGCTATCCAAGCAGGTACTATATTAGGGAAACATTGTATCGTGGGAACTAATTCTGTGGTAAGAGGAATTTTTCCAGATTATTGTGTAATTGTTGGAGCTCCAGGCAGAATCGTGAAACAATACAATCCTGTGTCAAAAAAATGGGAGAAAATATAAAAGATGATTAGTGTTGTTATTCCTGTTTACAATGGTGAAAATACGATAGTTAAGTGTATTATGGGAGTAATCAATCAAACAAAATCAGAGTTGATTGAAGAAATTATAGTCGTAGATGATGGATCGACAGATAATACCGTTTTATTTGTAAGAAAAATAGATGATAAAAGAATTAGAATCATATCAAAATCAAATGGTGGTGTATCTTCCGCGCGAAATGTAGGCATTAAGGAATGTAAAGCAGAATGGATAGCGCTTTTAGATTCCGACGATGTTTGGGATGAATATAAGATAGAAGCACAAATTATTAGAATAAAGGAACATCCGGAAATAAAGTTTATTGGTTGTAATAGAAATAATGAAAACGTGCGTATTGGAACAAAAGTTGATAATAATTTATATGCACTTACATTGAAGAACATTTTGTTAAAAAATTGGCCTCACACATCAACAGCATTGATAAAAAAAAATGTATTTGATGAAGTTGGATTGTTTAATGAAGATATGAAATATGCTGAAGATGGTGATATGTGGAATAGAATTGCAATAAAGTATCCGCTTTATTATATATCAATTTCTTATGAACTAGCCGGTGGTGGTAAAAAAAGTTATGGAGAAAGAGGTTTATCATCAAATGTAAGAGCGATGCATGAAGGAAATATGAGAAACTATAGAATTTTAAAGAATAATAAAAATATATCATATACTTATTATGTCTTTTTAAATATATTTGAAACTATAAAGTATATTAAAAGAATAATAATAACAAATAGTAGGAGAAGGAAATGAATAACCTTTCGAGTACAGTAATTAGATTAAATAAAAAAATTGCTCAAGATTTACTTTTATTTTTAGTATATTCAATTTTTGCATTATTTTTAAATATTGTATTTTATAATATTCAAACCAATTATGAAAATTGGATTAATAAATCAACAATAATAATACTTTTATTACTACTACTACAAACAGTAGTGAGTAAAATTCTATTTTCAAGACTGTTTAGTCTTGAATATTTTTTTTCTGTTTTGGTATTCATTTTTTATTTTGGACAGAATATTCTGCTTAGTATTGGTTATAATTTTTCGGATTTGACATATTCAATTGCTTATCGTACATATGGTTTGTCTACGTACATATTGGCAATAAAATATACTTTTTCATGTGTTTCATGTTCTTTTGGGGGTATTATTCTTATACAACTTATATTGAAAAATAAGGTTATTCCCTATGTAAAGGAAAGTAATAGTGAAATTAATTCAACGTTTGGAAAAATATTGTTGTTAATGTCTCTACCTATAGAGGGATATACATTACTATCAAAATTGATTGCTATGTTAAATGAAGGTTACAAAGTTGCGCAGGGGGCTGGTGCAGACGTTTTATCAGCTTTCTTTTCGGCTACTTTATTTGCTTCTATAATTATTTTGATGCTTTCCAGCAAATTAAATATAAAGAAATGTAAATATATTCTATTATCATATATTGCATATCAGTTGTTCTATATGCTGACCGGACAAAGAGCGTTAAGCTTAATTCGAATTGTTGTTATAGTATATATTTACTATCATTTTGTGGGAAAAATAAATTTTAAATCTGTGATGAAAACAGCAATAGTTGGAGTAGTCATATTATACCTTTTGATTATAATTAGAAATAGTAGAGTATATGGATTGAGCTTGTCGTCACTTAGTTTTACAGTAAATGGTAACATACTTTTTGATATGATATCGGAATTTGGTATAACTATAAAAGTAATTACTGCAGCATTTGCAAGGGTGAATGAATTTATGAATGGAAAATCTATAATATGCGGATTTTTAGCAGTAATTCCTGGCTGGTCAGATCTTTTTGGTGATAATCTAATTGAGAAATATTATACCTATGTTGCATTAGGACAGCAAGCTTGGGGGTCCTCCTTTGTATCTGACTTGTATTTTGATTTTAATTTTACGGGTGGGATATTTGCGTCTGGAATATACGGAATGATAATAGGAGGCGCCTGTTTTAAGTTAAATTCATGTTTAACAAGAGGCATAGTTAGAGAGACCGCAATTTGGAGTTATGTTGTTGTAGAAATGATTTTTACAATAAGATCTTATATTTTTCGATTACCTAGATACTTTTTATATTTCTTGTTGATATACCAAGTAGGAATGCTTATATCAAATGGTTATAAAAGAAATACTAGTTTGGGGATAGTAGAGAAAAGGAAAATATAATATGAAAATTTTAGTATTTTATCTTCATCTAAATAAAGATGGAGGAACTGAAAAGGTAATAATTAATTATTATAAGAATATACGTTCTGAATCTGTCGTTTTTTCATTTTTAGTCCAAAAAAAAGGTGGACTAGACGATGATATAATTGCAAATGGTGATAAGGTGTATGTTATAGAAAAAAATGCACTATATAAAAGAAACCTTCAAAAATTTTTCTTAGAACACAAAAATGAATACGATATTATACATGCACATATGAATAAAGACATTGGTTTAGTTTTCAAATATGCAAAAAAATATGGAAATATCAATCATAGAATTTCACACTCACATAACTCCAGATCCGATCTCCCTAAAATATCAAAACTATACAAGGTTATTCGTGGCTGGAGTATGGAAAAGTATTCAACAAATTTTTGGGGATGTTCAAGTGCAGCCAATGAATGGTTTTTTCCGCGAAATCATATGAAGGCAGTTGTTGTGAATAATTCTATTGAGGTAAATAAGTTTGTACCCTCTCTAAAGGCGAGAGAGGAGCAGCGTCAAAAATTTAATATAAGTCCAGACGAATTTTTAATTTGTAATATTGGTAGATTGGTCGAACAAAAAAATCAACTTTTCTTAATAGATGTTATGAAGAATTTTATAGATGAAGGGGGAAGGGCAAAGTTAATCATTATTGGTGAAGGGCATCTCCGAAATGATTTAGTAAAAAAGATTAGTGAACTCAAATTAGAAAAAAATGTATTTTTGCTAGGGAATAGATTTGATATTCCAGATTTACTATCTGCTTCTGATATTATGGTTTCGCCGTCAGTTTATGAAGGATTATCTATTGTTAATATAGAAGGTCAATGTAGTGGATTGCCTTGTATTGTTTCGAAGTATATTCCCAAAGATGTAGATTTAGGTATTAATCTCGTAACTGTTATAGATTCAGAGCAATCGGAGATTTGGGCGCATGTTATAAAGGAAAAACTACTTTCATCTGAAAGAAAGCTAGCTTTTACTGATGAGGAGAAGGATAAATTAAAAAAATATGATATTTATGAGACAAATAAGCAGGTTTTAAGTATGTATTTGGAGATATGTGATGGGTAAGTATAGTAAGTATATTATTTTTACTCCCTTCACTTCGTTTCAATTATTAACAAGCGTGTACTATGTGAAACAGATTAATGACAAATCTATAAGAAAAATTTTGATTTGGACAAATTTTACAAAAGAAAATATACCCATTCAAAAAATTGAGAAATATTTCGATAAAGTAATAGTAATTAAGGATTTCTATAAAGAAAATATAATAAAAAAGCAATTTTTTAAATTAGTCAATGCAGGATGGTTGTTTTGCTTTTCTGATTGGTATAAATATTTAGCGAAAGATAAAGAGAAAGAAAGGATTTTGATTTGTTTTAGCGATCAAAATATTTTGACGCATAAAATAGCTACAGAAATAAATAGATATAAAGGTCAAATAATACTTGTTGAAGAAGGTGTAAATACATATTTGATTCCAGAGAATAAAAAAGCGCGGGACTGGTATTTTAATAAATTGATAGGCGCAAAAAGTTCAGAATATATTGGACAATTTGAGGGGATAAGTACATTTTTTGTGCGGCATCCAGAAAGTTTACCACAAATTAAAAAAAATGGTCGTAAGGTTATCCTGCAAAATGATATATTTCTTGAACAATCATGGATTAAAGAGTTCATTGATAATTCGAGAAATGCTATGTTTAGTTGTGATATTTTATGGTTAGGACAACCTTTAATATCAGATAATATTGAGGATAACACTCAGATTGAACTATTAAAACAACTCGGACAATATGGATATCAAATCATTGTTCGAAAACATCCTAGAGAATCCGCAAAAAAATATGCTCCTTTGACAAACATAAAAAATATTTGTATGTTTGATGCAGGAGATAACGGGTGGCTTCCTATAGAAGTATTTGCAAAATTATTTACTGCAAAAGTGATACTGTCTGCGTATTCTTCGGCGGGAATTAACATGTGTAATTATATGAAAAAATGTAAATGTATTTTTTGTTACCCTATGTTTGGATTAAAAATAGATAAAAGTAAGATAACCGGAGAATTTTCAACAGTAACGACTACAAAAGAAATAATAGAATGTATCAACAATAAACAAAATTATCTGATAGAAGAAAACCAATTAGAACAAATTAACCAAAATAAAGATATTCAATATATTCAAAATATATTATATGATGCATGATTTGGAAGGAGAATAATTATGTATAAAAAACCATTTGTAATTGCTGAAGCAGGTTGTAATCATATGGGGCAGATGGAAATTGCGAAGGACTTAATTGAAACTGCAGCACATTTTTGTAAAGTTAATGCAATCAAGTTTCAAAAGCGTTGCCCTAAAGAACTATTGACGCAGGAGCAATACAACGCACCGCATCCGAATCCGATTAATTCTTATGGAGAAACTTATGGAGAACATCGCGAATTTTTAGAATTTGATGTAGAGCAACATGCTCAATTGAAAAAGTGGTGTGAGGAATCGAAGATTATTTATTCCACATCTGTATGGGATTTGACGAGTGCAAAAGAGATTGTCTCATTGCACCCTAAATTTATTAAGATTCCTTCTGCATGTAATACTCATTTTGAAATGCTTCAATGGTTATGCGATAACTATGAGGGAGAAATTCAGCTCTCTTTTGGAATGACGACAAAAGACGAAGAAGAAAACATTGTGCAGCTTTTCGAGAAAAGAGGACGTGCAAAAGATCTCATCATTTATAATTGCACTTCTGGATATCCCGTGGCGTTTAATGAGGTCTGTTTGTTGGAAATTAGTCGAATGAGAGAAGAGTATGAGGGGAGAGTTAAGGCAATTGGCTTTTCAGGACACCATCTAGGTATTGCTGTAGATGTTGCGGCTTATACTTTAGGAGCAGAATACATAGAACGTCATTATACCCTTGATCGTACTTGGAAAGGAACAGATCATGCAGCTTCTTTAGAGCCGAATGGAATAAGGAAACTTGTACGAGATCTACAGGCGATCCAGCAGACGCTGTCTTATAAATCTGATGAAATATTACCCATTGAGCAAATTCAGCGTAACAAATTAAAGTATCGAAGTCATTAAATATTATTTACTTATTTGGAGGACTATTGGTGAAAGACAAATACAAGATTTTTACGGTGTCGTTACAAGAGAGTATTTTAGATGCCTTAAAAAAGATTGATGCAAATACGTTTGGGTTTCTTATTGTCGTAAGTGGCTTAGATAAATTTCTTGGTGTATTGACAGATGGTGATATTAGAC
>CAQBRY010000094.1:0-480 GCA_948762645.1 uncultured Eubacteriales bacterium
GATCAAATATACTTTATAAATTTAGGAGGAAAATATGAAAAGTCAAAAAAAGACAATAGCATTTGATTTTGATAATGTTTTCACTTAGGGTATAAGGGCTATAGAAACGGTGAAATATACGGTGAAATTAATACCTTTTTGCTTGACTATATATACGACATTTTAATGTCTAAATACTATATTTGTATATTTTCTTGCAGAAATTCAGAGCAAATTGTTAATTATATGAACAACTTTATCAAAGACACCGTATATAAAGATACAAAATTTAAATTAATGGACGATAGAAATTTGTTTTGGAATAAATCAGGCGTCATCGGGGTAACCAATAAAAAGCCACCCGCTATCCTTTATGTAGACGATAAAGCCTATAGATTTGTAAATGTAAAGTCACTTGATGATTTTTTGAAAAGAGGTAGAAAGATATGAACAAAAAAGGAATAGACGTATCAACTTGGCAAGGAGAAATAGATTTCCAGA
>CAQBRY010000094.1:490-5813 GCA_948762645.1 uncultured Eubacteriales bacterium
AAATAGCACAGTGGAATTTGTAATAATAAGAGAAGGACATGGGAAAAAAATCTCCCACTCAGATAGATAAAAAATTCAAGGTTAATTATGAGATGGCTAAAAGCGTTGGACTTCCCGTAGGTGTTTACCATTATTTTTACGCAGATTCATCCTCAGACGCTAAACTTGAAGCCGAATTTTGTTTAGAAAATATACAGGGTCTGGAACTTGAATATCCTGTTGTGATCAACATCGAAGATAAAGAACAGTTAAAACTTAATAACCGTTAGAGAACTGACATAGTCAAAGTGTTTTGCCAAGGCAATTCGGAATGTGTCATTTCTCTTCATTTCCAAGCTGAATATTGTCCATATTTGTCATAAATATAGTCCCAAAAATTTTCAATTTCAGGATCAAATTTCAAATTTGGATTTCCATTAAATTCTATACAGCAAGAATCTTTCTATTTATATTTATGATAAACTTCCTTCACTACAGGATCATGTTTCCAAGCGAAAATTTTTTCCGGTAATAAAACTCTATTGAATTTTTTTAGATAATGTCCCTGAGAATAATATAAAAGTTTTTGAAGCTTCATATTTGTAATTCCTTCGGTATCGGTAATATTACTTATATAGTTGTTTTTATTTAAAAACCATTCTGCTATATTTTCTGCATGAATTTCTTTTATCATAATAGTCACCTCTACAAAATATCCGTAAATGTATTTATTTTGCATATTTTAATGCAAATGCTAGTTTTATTATATATTATATCAGGAAAACACTTGAAAAATAACTGTCAACATAATGAAAGGAATGATTAATATGTCTATCAAAAATAACTCAGCCGAAATTAAAAAAAGAGAATCCATTACTTTCTAATTTTGAAAAAGTGCTGAATCTAAAAAAATACGTATTGTGTGCTATTAACCAATTGGAGAAAGCAATATAAGAGATGTAAGACGTGCTAAAAAACAAACATATAACTATTAAAAAGTAAGACCTCTTGATGGCCAAATTAAATGTCAAGAATGCATGATTGAGTGGCTTAAAAACAAAATTGAAGAAATTACAGAATCAGAAATATACTAATTTTATTCTTTATATTAATGCTAATTCAAATGATGGAATTTTTAGTTGTATGATTTTTTTGTACAGCTCGTTTCTTTTAGATTTGAGACCATTTGAATTAAATTCTCTACGTGAAGAAAATGGTTATAGGCTTTTATCGTTTTGTTGACCTTAGCAAAATAGATAATGACTTTTACTGCTTTTTTCTATAGCCTATTTAGGAATAAAAAATTAATGATAACTAATTGACAAAAAGTTTTTATATGTTATAATTATATTAAAACAAATTTAAAAGGAGATAATTTATGAAGAAATTAAGTTCTATATTTTTAGCTTTTTTAGTTTTGACTGGTTCTGTAGGAATAAATGCTAAGGAATTTAAGATTCAGAGTGGCAATAATAATTTTTCGATGACAATTGAAGATAAAGAAAAAGAGATATTCTCACAAAGATTAGTTTCTGATTGTATAGATGAAATATTAATTATTAGTAATTTAGAGATGAATTATGACGTTGACTTAGAAGGAAATCAAATAGTTAAAGGGGTAAAATTAAACGAACAAAATCAAAAGTCAGTTATGGCTAACGCTATGGTCCTTTTAACAAGAATTTTAGAAATTGGCAGTGGCACTTCTATGAATCCTAGATTTATGACAAATTTTATCACTGCTTTTGGTTTAAATATTGTTACTTTTGTCGCAACAATTTTAGATTTTTTGGGATTAATATTTAAATAAAATTTTGTCAAATTAAACTAGCACTTTTAATGCTATTATTTAGTTTAATTTATAAATATAGTTTACTTAACTTTATAGAAATAAAGTTAAGTAAATTTTTATACAAAAAATTTAGATTTTTTAAATAATAAGACAAAGACTTTAAATAACTTACTACTATAATTTGTCTTTTTTATCCATTTTGAGTCCATTTGTTGTACATAATTTTTTATTGATATATTTTCTATTTTAGTTATGTTTATGATAGTAACAATAATTCAAATAAATATTATCCTATTTAAATTAATTATTTGTTTATTTTAGAATTATCTTTTGGCGTTTCCTTATTTACTTCTGAATTAATTGGTTTATCTGTTCGACCTAATATATAATCAACTGATACTCCATATAGTTCAGCAAGTATTCCGGTTTTATCTAAGCGAGGTAAATTTCTTTTAAGTTCCCAGTCTGTTAAAGTTGATAGAGGTATACCAGTTTTTTCTTGAACTTGAGAACGGGTTAAATGTTTCATTTCTCTTGATTTTCTCAATCTTTCACTAATTAAATTTTTTTTAAGCATTTTTTATCTCCCTCTATTAACTTTTGAAAATTCATATGTTATTATATCATTGCGGGAAATAAAAAACCACTAAATTTCATTCTTTAACTTTTTCGAGTACGAGATGAAATTTAGTGGGACATAAATAAAGAATATTCATTGTTCTTTATTACAGAACTATTAATTCCGAATATATTTTTGATTATAACATTTTAAATCTAATATGTCAACTATTGTCGCAAATTGATTTTATTGTCGAATGAAAAAATATGGAAAAAATTGTTCTTTTCACAGATATTATATCACAAATAGTAATCTTATAGCTGAAAAAGTCTAAAAAAATATTTATTTGTCGATTTATAATATATTTCCACTTTAACATTGAACCTTGAAAATTGCATATTACCGCCACTAGTGGCTATTTAGCCATTGCTAACATTGGGGTGGTATGTGTTGATTTATAGAATATAGCAGTATCATTGTCACCGCTGCTGTCGTTGCGAATCAGTAACCAACTGATTTCATATATCGGTGGAATATCGCTCTCTAAACTTGTATATAATAGAAATGTGAATTTTAATATATAGTTTAGGTCATGGCGCACCGTATAAAACGCTTACCCTTTAAGGTACAACGGATAAAGTAATTGAGTTTGTCCATATTTAATTGTCAATGTTCGCTGATTAGAATAATTTTCCTCTCACCCTTATAGACGAATTTCGGGGGCGAATTATTCAACAGATATTGTCGAACAGAAAATCGGCTACATTTTCTATCTATTGAACATATATATTTTTATGATTTTGTTTATTTTGCAAAACATTGTTGATTCATGTACTTCATACAGTTTAGATAATTCTTTCTGCGTCCTATTTTCATAAAATAAAAGCGTAATTAAATACTTTTCTTCCTCCGTTAGTTTTTCAATGGCTCTATGTAATTTTTCGTTCTGAATTAAATCAATCCAGCGCATACTGCCTTTGTATTTGCTCTCAGTCATAATTTGAAAAATATCTATGCTGTTTTCATCTAAAAATTCCTCATAATGTACGTCATTATCATTATGTTTCTTCTCTCTTTTTATATCGTCTAAATCCATATTTTTTACTACCGTTTTAAAGTACGCGAGTTGATTCTTTATATCACAAAAGTGCTTTTCCACACTCTTTCCCTCCCGATTATTTTTAAATTTTTAAAAATAACCGAGCTGTTAAGGATAACGAGTGTAATAGAAAAAACACTTTTTCCTCATGCGCCGCCCCCTTTTGTAAAAACAAAAAAGAGCGAAAAACTACACTTAATTTGTGTGTTTCCTCGCTCTTTACTTGTATTTGACAATTAAAAGCTATTAATTTATAGTCTGTCCAAGTTTGCTAATATAATTTCCCCTTTTGTTCCTGATTGTATCCTAATTTCAAAAGCGATTTACACGTTTTATTAAATTATTAAAATCTTTATACTTAAAATAAAATTAGTTAGTAATACACGAATTAATTTTTTTATTTAAAATACTTATATAAAAATCATATAATTAAATGGGCTTTTCTTATGGGGAATTTTGTCTGCAATTTATTCTCAAATATTATCCAATAAGATAGAATAAGCTATTGATTAGTAAACAAAACAAAGAAAAAAGAGTGACCTTGACGGCACTCTTTGTGTAGAATTTTATTTTATCTTTTTGTTTATTTTGCTATTTTAAATGATTTCAATTATTTATATAAAGAAAAGGTGTTCTACTCGATAAAATTAGTAAGCTTTTATAATTATAAAATTATTGTAAAAATGTCGTTGTAAATGCTTGTCTTATAATGTATAATTATGTATTAGTAGTGGGAGTTTAGCCTGCGGAGAACGGTTAATCTGCCCCTAGAAATGGGGGTGGATAATATGCTTGATTTATTGGTATTGGTCGGATTTTTCCTAACCTATTTTTTAATAATTTATCTAGTTTTAGATTCAGCATATAAAAAATGAAATAACCGTTTCCCTCTACCAAAGTGATAACGGTTATTCTTTAATCCAAATACTTTGGGGGCTAACCATTCTTTAAACGGTTTCGCTCCTACTACTTTTTATTATATACTCTTTGTTGGCTGTTGTCAACACATTATTATAATATTCTTTCTGTGAATTTTTATTCATGGAAAGTTTTTTATTTTATGTTCCTTTTACGCTTGTGACAGCTTTCAAAATATCATAAATATAATTGCTCCCTCTGGATATTAAAATACCCGTCAAAATATTTCCAATGTAGGGAATAGATGACTTTAAGTTAAGATATTCGGGTAAATCCAGTTTATAAGCTACCGCAATAACTATGCCTAAAATGATACTAAAAATCATACTATATGAAAAATCACCATACATAAAAAACTCTTTAAAATATGTAATTATACTTTCGGTTAATACTGCAAAACTTATTGTTTCCACAATTTTATCATCCATGTTCTAACTTCTCCTTTACTGTGGTATTTTTAGGGTCTGTCCTGTATAAATCGTGTCGCTTGAAAGATTATTTAGTGTCTTAATTTCTTTATATCTTGCTCCATTTCCTAAATATTTTTTTGTCAAATCCCAGAGCGTATCGCCTTTTTGTATTGTGTATTCAAAATAGTTTTTAGTTTCATTTGTACTTGCTCTAAAACCATTTAAACCTTTATTTTTCATTATTTCGGGATAGCTTTTGTAAGAAATGTTTAAATCTACGTTTCCGCTAATTCCGTCAACTTTCCCTGTGCTTGAATACTGCCAAATTCCGCATGAATACGCTGTTTTGTCACTATCCCACTGAGCAAGCCACAAATCAAAACGCTTTAAAAGCTCGTCTGCGTAAAGGTAGCTATCCAGCCAATTTTTATTAGCGTAAATCATAGCATAATAGCCTGCATTTTCGATTGTTTCGCTAAACTTTATGCAAATATCTGTTCTTTGGCGAGTGCTGAGTTTTAACATTATTTTATCGTCGACTAAGTCAGAGAGATTACTCTTTCTTT
>CAQBRY010000095.1 GCA_948762645.1 uncultured Eubacteriales bacterium
GTTCATCATGCCTCGTGCGATGGATACCATGTAAGTAAATTTTTTAGTGAATTTCAAGGTTTAGCACTTAGTTTTAAAAACTTGATTTAAAGACAATTATCTAATAAAAAAGAAGGACTAATGGACAAAAAGCTAAAAAAATTGCACTTAAAATGATCAGGCGAGAGTAACTAGTTCAAAATTATTATTTACAGAAAATAGTTAGAGTTGATAGTAAAAAAGCGAACAACAAATTGAAATTTGAGGAAGTGACAAAAAAGTGGATAGTTGGTTTGAAGTGAAAAAATTGATAGTGATACTTATGTAATCAGTGAGTATAAGCATTGTGAAGAACCTCATTGTTATTTATTATGTGGAGAAAATAGAGCTATCCTTATTGATACTGGATTAGGTGTTGCAAATATCAAAACAGTTATAGACAGTTTAACAGAAGGTTGTAACTACTCACGTGCATTGGGATCATATTGATGGGCATAAATATTTTAGCAATATAGCAGTCCATGAATTAGAAAAAGACTGGTTATCTATTAAATTTCCAATACCATTGCAGGTTGTGAAAGAAAATCTTGTGTGTAAGCCCTGTGATTTCCCAGTAGATTTTAATCTTGACAATTATCAAATATATGAAGGTGCTCCTCAAGAAGTTTTCAATGATGGAGAATGCATCGACTTAGGGAACAGAACATTAAAAATTATTCATACTCCAGGTCATTCACCTGGACATTGTTGTTTCTATGAACTGGAAAGAAAATATTTGTATTCGGGCGATTTGATTTACTGTGGTTGCCTTGACGCCTTTTACCCAACAACAGACCCACAACTTTTTAGACAATCCGTAAAAAGGGTTCAATCGTTAAAGATAAACCGCATTTTGCCTGCACATCATCAGTTAGCTGTTCCAGTTGATATAGTCAATCGAATTGCAAAAGCATTTGACAACTTAGATGATAGTAAAAAGTTAAAACATGGTAATGGTATTTTTGATTTTGGGGATTTTCAAATCCGTATTTAAACCTTAATTTAAGCTTAACGTGCTAAAAGACAAAATCTCCATAAACTTGTGAAGTTAAGCTTTATCGAAAAGAAAGGATAATGAATAATGATATTGGCAGATTGTCATGTACATACTGAATTTTCAAATGATTGCTCTGTAAAAACAGAACGACAAATAGAGACAGCTATAGAGTTAGGATTAAAATTTATTTGTATTACAGACCACTGCGATATGGATTATCCGTCTGCGGAAGAAGAGGCAGAATATATACTGAATACAGAACAGTATGTTCGTAAAATTGAATTTCTGAAAGAAAAGTATAAAAAACAAATAAATGTTTTATGTGGCGTAGAAATAGGATTAAGGCCATATCTAAAAGAAAGAATAAATAGGTATAACTTTGACTTTATAATAGGTTCTTCACACGCAGTAAATGGTATTGATATAGGTTTTAATTTTAATGAATTTTTTAAAGGCAAAAGCGAAAAGCAAGCTTATAGAGAATACTTTGAATATACTTTGGAAAATGTGAAGACTTTCGATAATTATAATGTTTATGGACACTTAGACTTTGTTGTTAGATATGGTCCTAATAAAAGTAAGTATTTTAATTTTAATGATTATAAGGATTTGTTTGTAGAAATTTTAAAAACTATTGTTCAAAACGGTAAAGGTATAGAAGTGAACACTGCCGGATTACGAAAAAATTTAGGATATCCTCATCCGCATAAAGATATTTTAAAAATGTATAAAGACTTAGGTGGAGAAATAATTACAATAGGCAGTGATGCACATTTGCCTGAACATATAGGATATAAATTTGAAGATATCCCAGAGATTTTAAAAAGCATAGGGTTTAATTATTACACTGTTTTTGAAAATCAAAATCCGAAGTTTTATAAATTATAAGAAACAGGCGGATTTGCGCAAGCAAAAGTGTTTAATTTGATTTTAGACTTTGCTATAATAAATTATATGTGTAATGGGAGTGAATTTTAAAATATGTTAAATCATATAGGAACTCAAAACATAGAAACAGAAAGGCTTTTACTCAGACGATTTAAAATTGAAGATGCCGAAGAAATGTTTGACAATTGGGCAAAAGACCCTGAAAACGTAAAATATCTTTCTTGGCAAGCACATAGAAGCATAGATGATACATATAAGGTTTTATATGAATGGATAAAGGAATATAAAAATAAAAATTCTTACAGATGGTGCATTACTTTAAAGGATAACAATGAAGTAATAGGAAGCATTGATGTTATTGAAATTATAGAAATCAGATCTACCTGTGAAATTGGATATGTTATTTCTAAAAAGTATTGGAATAAAGGAATAATGACAGAGACTTTAAGAGCTGTGATGAACTATTTATTTAATACAGTCGGGTTTAATCGCATACAATTAAGACACATGACAGAAAATCCAGCTTCAGGAAGAGTTATGGTTAAGTGCGGAATGAAGTATGAAGGTATTCTGAGGCAGTATGGCGTCAAAAATACAGGTGAGAGATGTGATACTGCAATATATTCTATACTTAAAAGTGATATTTTATAAACCCGTAAATTATTGGTTTAAATGTAATTTACTCTTATTCGGGTCGTGTTCCGAATAAGTTTACAATAAAATTGGAGAACATTAATAAGCATACAAATCCTAATTTTATGAATATGATGATGTTTATCAAAACTTCTTTAGTACACGGCCCTTATGCGTTTAAAACTTTGCTGATTAAATCATAAAAATAATTCGAGCCACGAGAAATCAAAATTCCGGTCAAAACGGTGCCAACGTAATAAATATCGGACTGCAACCCTATATACTTAGGCAAATCCAGCTTGTACGCCATAGCAATAACGATTCCTAAAATTAGGCTCAAAATCATCTGCCATGGGGCATTTCCCGAAACAAAAAATTCATTAAAGTAAGTTATTATTCCTTCAGCTAATATTGCGATCATAATCATTTTAGATATGTCTTGATTCATGGCTGCACCTCTTTTATGAAAGCATCGGTAAATCCAGCGGTTTTGGCTTTTTGTAGGCAGTTTTCAGCATTCTTTTTTTCTTTAAACGCACCTACCTGAACCCGATATGAAGTAGTATCGGCTGTATTTGAGGTTGACTCAGAAATATAACCTACTGCGTAAAACTCACAAACACCTTTGCAAATGGCTTCACCAATGGCTTTGACGTTATTAATTATCCAGTTTGCACCATCTTTTGTATCGTGAAATTCTACCTCTAAATACACAGCTATAGCCTTTGTTGAGTTTAACTCCGCAAGACCTGAATTAACTCTTAAACTGTAATCAGAGCCAGGAAAAATTGGAGCAACAGCATCTAAAATTGCACTTCCAGCTTTCTTGTTTTTAGTAGCATTGCTATAAATCATAACGAGTGTTCCGCCTAGAGTTTGAGCATTGAAAGCGTTTGTATGGATTGGAATATGTAAATCAGCACCCCAATTATTGCTTTCTTTAATGCTTGTGTTCATGTTTTGACCCGGCAAGGCTTTCTTGACTTCAAACCCACATCTTTGGAGTGCCTTTTTCGCATACTCAGCAATTCTGTTACATTGTTCGCATTCATTCGTATTGCCCACTGCGTAAAGATTATTAATTTGATTGCTTGGTGATAAATATATTTTTTTACTCATTTTAAATTTTCCTTTCATTTATGTAATTTTAAGCTGTTCTTTTCCACATATAGCAATCCATAGCTTTATGAGTTTGAATTTATATTTCTATTAAATCGCATAACTACGCCGTTTATACATATATTTTGCTTTCTATAAAACTTCTAAATTTAACTTTCGCCCCATACCTTGCCCCATACTCCTGTTGCACACAATTTAACGTAATTATATAAATCTATATAAAATAAAAATGAGCAGACTCACATAGAATCTGTTCGTTATTTGATTGATAAAATTTTTAAACTGCTAAAAGTTTATCTGTTATAGTCTGCATAGCTTCATCTTGGCACTCGGTCAATACATGACTGTAAATATCAAGGGTAATTCTTATATTAGCGTGTCCTAAAATTTTGCTGACAATTTTTATTGGAATATTTAGTTCTAGTGCTCTCGTCGCAAATGTATGTCTTAAAGCATGAAACTTTCTGTACCCTACATTTGCACGCTTTAGTATTCTTTCATAAGCATATACCAATTTTCTCGGATTTAAGTAACCGCCTTTCTCATCACAGAAAATTAAGTCCTTATCGCTTGCTTGAGATATTCCGTCTGCAATCTCCTTTTCCTTAAAAACCTTTAGTAAATCTAATATATCCTTTGCTACGGATATAGTTCTATCCTCGTTTGTTTTGGTATACGGACTTACTGTGATTACAGTTTTTGTATTTGCATTTTTATCAAAATTTCTTAAACGTGCAAGCTGTTTATTAATTGTGATTGTACGTTTTTCAAAGTCCAAATCTTCCCACGTTAACGCAAGCAGTTCCCCTCTCCGTAATCCGGTATATAAATCCAATAATATAGCTGTCCCTAAGCGTTCTGTCGAACATTCCTTCTCAATAGCTTTTTGTTCTTCCGGTGTGAACACTTTAAGCGGTTCTTTAATTGTGCTTTGCGGTAATGATACTCTTCTTTCCGCAGCCGGATTTTTAATGATTATATCATTTAAGTAAGCTACTTGCAAAGCTGCGCGAAACACCGTATGTACTATTTTTATCATACCTCTGGATTTTCCTTCTGCGAACATTTTGTTGTAAAAACCTTGAATTGTACTGCTTTTTAAATCACTTAATTTATAAAAGCCTAAATTTGGTTTTATGTGAACCCGTATACACGTATCATAGCTTACCCTTGTGCTTGGTTTCACTCGGTTGACAACATAATTGTTGTACCAATCGTCAAGCCATGTGGCTACAGTATACCTATTAGGTTCAATATAAATTCCCTTCTTGCTTTCATTCAGATAGGTGCTTAATTTTTCGGCGGCTTCTTGCCTCGTTTTTCCGGAAAAATATTTCATCTTTTGCCTTCCGTTATCGTTTCGCCCGATTGTAATTCTCGCTTCCCACCTTCCGTCTTTTTTCTTTCGTATATTACCTTCGCCATTTCCGCGGCTAGTTTTACCTGCTTTTTGCGACATATAATCTCACTCCTTATATCGCTTCTATCATTTTTAAAAGTTTTATGCAGTCTTTATACCCTTGCCAGTATATCCATTCTTCTATTCTGCTTTCAATTTCATACATTTCATCTTTAAATTTTTCTAAAAAATCCCTATCTTTATCACTTAAAGTGTCCAGTATCTTTTCGTACTTTTTACTTGCTTCCGCGTGATTTTTACGCATACAATCATGTTCTTCATCAACGTCTCTTAATTTTCTTATGCTATCTTGAATTGCCTCTGTTGTAAATAAATCAATATTTTCTTTAAAATTACTCATCGCCTTTTTCCTCCTTTAACTGATTTACTGATTTATATTGCAGTCTTATGTCTTTTTCCTTTCCGTCATATATTTCAAGAATTTTTAAGGGATTGTTTATTAATTCGTCCAAAGCAACTTTTATTCTCATTCCATACAACAATTGATAAATATTCTCTGTTGCGGAAACTGAATTATTTATTTCTTCTAAGGTTCTAAAATCTTTTTTCTGGTCTTTATTCAGACTTTCTTCAAATTATTTTGTAAACTCGATAGAATATTCTTGCGCTTCTTTATGATATTTC
>CAQBRY010000096.1 GCA_948762645.1 uncultured Eubacteriales bacterium
CGTTAAATAAGGTGGGTAATAACAGCTGTTTATCATTCCGCATAATATCTCGTGCGCCAAATTTTCAACCTTAATCTTTTCGCTAAAACTTTTTTCCATTTTAATAAATTCCTTTCAATTTTTATTACAACTAACCTTGAAAGAAATTCGCGCGTATGGTATAATATTTACGCTCTAATTTGCTTTCGGGCTGTTGTGAGTATGTGGGAAGTAGTGATTTTCATTAGCGTTGAACACTGCTTTCCCGTTTTTTATTTGAGGTCTGACTTTAACTTCTTAATTCCACGCCTTGCCGCTTCGCCTTTTGTAACAGATTTTTGTTCGCAATACTGATTTAAAATTTGATTGCACTCTTCATCATACTTAACTGACATACGGTAACACTTTGGATTATCCGTTGGTCGACCCATTTTTTTTGAACCCAAATCCTCACCCCCATACTTTGGGCACACCTAAATTATATACTTAGGACATACCAATGTCAATACTCAAAGTAAAAAACTTTTTCACATAAATGACTTGACATTTCATATAATATATTGTACAATTAATTGTACCTAATTAAGAACAAGGAGATAATATTATGTTAGCTGTTAATTATTCAAATTTAAGAGATAATCTTAAAGACTACTGCGATAAAGTAAGCGACGATTTTGAAACAGTAATTGTTACTCGTAAAGATGACAAAAATGTGGTTATAATCTCATTAGAAGAGTACAATAATTTAAAAGAAAATCTTTATATCATGAGTAATCCTAAAAATTACAGCCGATTATTAGAGTCTAAAAGACAGCTTGAAACAGGCAATTTTAAAGAACATGAATTGATAGAGGATAATGAAGATGATTAAATTATTTTCTGATATAGCATGGGAAGACTATACAAGTTGGATAGATGAAGATAGGAAAATCATGAAAAAAATCAATACACTATTAAAAGATGTAGAAAGAAATCCGTTTGACGGATTGGGTAAACCAGAGCCATTAAAAAATGAATTATCGGGATATTGGAGCAGAAGAATAACTGAAAAGCATCGTCTAATTTATAAAGTGTACGAAGATAAGATTTATATCATTGGCTGTAAAGGGCATTATGACGATTAGGACGCAAGTTAATTTTTGTGTCCTTTATTTTTTAGAAAGTTTCGCATAAATAGAAATATCATTTTTGTATCCCTCAAAGTTGTCAATTCTGGTAATGTCATAATATTTGCCGCTGTATTCTATTTCCATATCTGTGGTAATATCATCTCGATAGTTTATTATGAATAAACACTCCTCGTCATGTTGCACCGCTTTTGAGGCATAAAATTCTTTTCCTGATAATTGTCTGTAATATGCCCACAATGTACCGCTGTGTATCGGTATCCATTCATCAATCATAAACCCGTCTTTATCTTTGGATTGTTGCAATTTAACAATTCATATTTTTTTATCTTTTAGCTTTTTCATTTATAAATTCACTTCCTTACAAAGCGTTTTTAAATTCATTAAAGTGTTCATAAAGTCCAACGTAAGCGTCAAGCAAACTCGCTGTTCCGTCTATCCTTTGTTTAGGGCTTTGCGCTTTAATCGGTACTATATTTCCATTTCTGTCGGTTTGTACTCCTGTATTGGTCAAACACCATTTAAGTATCGGATTGTTATTGTAATTTATCTTTTTAGCTTTTAGGTCTGCTCCCAACATTTGCATAGGCAGACTTAAAGTTTTTGCTCCTTGTATGCAACGCACCATTATAAAGCCGCTATTCTCCATTTCCTCCGCCCAATATTTCGCACTATAACTGTCATAATAAATCCATGCAGGAGTTATCCCATAATCGTTCACCATTTCAAGAAACCACGCTGTCACGTCTACATAATTTATTGAGTTGCCGTTACACAGTCTTAAAAGCCCGTGCTGCAACCATTTATCGTATGGGATTTTATCAAGCTGTACTCTTTTTTAAAAATTATCTCTCGACAGCCAATACATTTGAGTTATAAATCTTTCTTCTGTATCTTTGTTCATCATCAAAAGAGTTGCACAAGTTAAATCTGTTGTGATACTCAAATCTGCTCCGCCTATTGCATAACAATTTTTAAACTCTGATAAATCAAAAATTTTTTCGTTATTTATATCATCAAAAGAAAGCCACGCGGTGCTAATTGTATCTCGAATATTAAAATCTTTTGTAAGTATACCACTTAAATCTTTGGGGCTATTTTTCGCTCTTTCCACTTTCTCTGTTAAGTCTTTTAGCTTTTTAATCGTATTTAATCCTGGATTTGCTTTTTCCCATGCTTTTGGATTAATCCATTCTTCTTTGCCGTCAAGTTCATAAATTATCGGTAAAAATGTTTCATCAATAAATGTTCCGTCTGCAACTTTGCACGCATACGAATACATATCGTCAAATATGCACTCTCTGACAGTTCCTGCGGTTGTAATCATTATAAATAACGGTTGACGTCTCGCACTTTGGCTTTGCTTCATGACTTCATAACAATTTCTATCTTTTACGCTGTGGAGTTCGTCCATAATCACTAAATGAGAATTTAACCCGTCAAGTGTATCGCTGTTCTTACCTAAAGGCTGAAATTTGCTCATAGTTAAAGGAAAATATAAGTCTGACTTTCTCTTTTTAACAAAATTATTTAGTTCTGGGCTTTGCTTTATCATGTTGTATGTTTCGTCAAAGATAATTCTTGCCTGGTCTTTCTTTGTGGCTGTGCTATAAATTTCTGCTCCTGGCCCATTGTCGGCAATTAACATATAAAGTGCAAGCCCAGAGAGCATTGTGCTTTTTCCGTTCTTTCGCGCTACCATAAATAAAGTTTCTTTATATTTTCTAAATCCTGTTTCTTTATCCACAAAGCCAAAGAGTGCGGATATAAAAGCCTTTTGAAACAACTCTAACTTAACGGGTTTTCCTGCCCACTCGCCTTTTGAGTGTTTACAAAATTTTTCTATAAATTCTATTGGTCTGACTGCTTTTTTCTCATCAAAAATATACTTGCTATCTGGATTTTTCATATCATCTGCAAGCTTTTTATAAACCTTATAAACCCTCTTAGACGTTGTTATTTCGTTATTTTCTATTTTTTCTAAATATTTTAAAATGTAATTCATATTTATTCCTGATTTATGAAATTATATAATTTATTTTGTGTATTCTCCTCTTGACTTTTAGGTATCATGCTTGCAAGCTGTTTATAAAGTAAGCTGTAACGCTGAATTGTTGTATTATACGCTTTTAATGCAGGGCTTTCTCTCATAAACTTTTGTTTTCCCTGCTCGAATAAATCAACTGTTCCTGTTTCTTCAATGATTTTTCGTAAATCTTCAAGAGTTTTTGTTATAAAGCATATTTCTATAATTATATTTTGTGCTATTTGTTTGCGTTCTTCTGGTATAGTTTTTAATATTTCCTCAAATTGCTTTAAGTCCTTGCTAATTTCTTTTATTTTTGTTTTATTCATGTGTATCACCTCGTTTTATTTACCTCACCCTTAATATAAAAACTTGTAGAGAGGTTTTTTATACTGGGCGCTCGGTGTTTTGACTGCTTGATTTATTGTTTAAGTACGGGGGGACTTAATCACATCTCCGTCTTTCGTAAACATGACATCATTATTACATACCTCACAACTTTTGTGTTTCAGATTATGACAGACTATACATAGAGCCTCAAGATTATTTCAATCAAGAGTTATATTAGGATTATTTATATTCTTTGGATTTATATATTTAATATGGTGGACTATGCGCGCAGTTTCTCCACATCTCTCACAAATATAGTTTTGACTCATCATATATGCAGCCTGTGTGTCTTTCCACTTTTTGCTGTGATAAAAAGCTTTCGCATAGTCCTTACTCATCACCTCAGCTCCTATCTGCTTTTAATGTTATTGCTTTTAGTAAACTGTCTATTGTTCGTTGCAGCTTTTCACTTTCTGATTGTTCCGCGTTGTACCACAACTGCAATATAAACCTGCTTACCGTATTTGTTAAAGGCTCTGTGTTCTGCTGTGAAAATGTCATACCTGTTGTAATCTCAATATAGCTTGGTATTGCCTCTAATAATGCTCTTATTATATTGTCATTGTCCGTACCGTCAATTCTTAAAAATTCTCTCGCTTGCTCTAAACTTAACATTTTAAGCTGCCGCCCTCGTAAGCTTTATAAATGCTTCCGTAACAATGGGTTTGCAATCTGCTATCGCCATTGCTCTGTAATCTATCAATCCCGATTTAAAGCTGCTTTCCCTCGATACTTCAACCGCTATATTTTCTACAAGGTTATATCCCATATAATTAAAATTACCAAACAAAATTACTTCGTCAGAAAGATTATCATCTACAATTACGTCAAAGCCTAATATTTTACCGATATTCTCACTTTTGGTGTCAATTATAAATATTGGACGATTGTTATTATCTACAAGTCCATAGAAAAGACTGTAAAGCGTAGCATTATTCATAGCCCATTTTGCGCCTGCTCCGTATCCTCTTTTTAATAGTGCGACTGTATTTGTAATATCTTTATATGTAAGTCCACCTGTTTTACTAAATTCAATGCGATTTTTATTTGCTCCTGCTTTATTCCATGTGATACCCTGTAAAATTCCTGTTCCTTGTGCGCTGCCTGTCCCTTTGACGATAGCGCCCGCAATACAAGCCATAACGCAATTTGTAAGTTCATCTATAGTATAGCTTTCAAAGGCTTCAATGCTCATCTTTTTAGCTGCTGCGCTGATTGAAAACACCTTTAAAATCTCATAACCTGTAAACGAAATTGCCGCAACATCTGGATTTTCGCTTTCTATTTGACTTCCCTCCGTATGTCATGACGCTTTGCTTTTTGGAGTACCTATGGGTACGGAGATTTTTGACGGTAAATTAAAACCTCTGCATACTGAAAGTAAACCGCCCATTGTCCTTGCTTTACTTATCACTTCATTATAAGTTTGTGTTGGAAGCACCGCAGCTGAATTTGTAACGGTACTAAAGCTTTCAGAGCGTTTTTCTGATACGGCTTTTTTATATACTTCATTTTCAAAATTATTCAAGGGTTGTCCTAAAAGTGTCTTGAAAAATGCTGTTCTATATTCTTTTGTAGATAATAAATTCTCATTATTAGAAATACTTAAATTTTCAAAATTCATTTTTGTAATAGGATTAAAGTTTGACATAAGTTTATTTTTCCTTTCCAGAATATTTAATTTTGCTTGTTTTAAGCCGTCAAGTTCAATGTTTAATACGTCAATATCTGCGTTTGCGTCTGTATCAATCAAATTGTTTATCTCCTTTGCTCTTTTTTTCTATTTCAGAAATCTCTTTATCCTTGTAATAATTAAAAGCCTCTGCAATATTTTTAAAATTCATCTAAATTACTCTCCTTAATATTTGATTTATTTTGATTTTCATTCCTGCTCTTTTGGGGTCATTTATCCTTTGAATAATAGCTCTTGCTTCAATGCTTGTTTGTGGATACGCTGGGAATGGTACAATGCTTATTTCGTAAACTTTGGAGATTTTAAAAATCTCTCTTGTATTGGTTTTAGGATTGTATTTATCACCTCCTGGAGGCACTTTAAATGCAAAACTCATACCTGATAAATCGCCGCGTTTTACTGCCGTATAAACGCTTTTAGCTTCCTCCGTATTAGGTAGACGTG
>CAQBRY010000097.1 GCA_948762645.1 uncultured Eubacteriales bacterium
GGCTTTAAATCTCTATGATTTAGTGAGCATTGTTGCGGTCGGACTAAAACTTCCCATAGATACAGTAACAGAATATAGTATTTATCAGCTTTTAGACCAATTCAAAAGGCTTATGGCAAAAGAAAATTATGAAACAAGTATTTCTTCCTTACTTCACGGAGCAAACAAAAACGATTTGGAGTTAAAGCATTGGACAGGAAATAAGAGTGCAAATTGATTCAATCAGATATTTATAATATAATTTTATTTAAAGAAGCTGATTAATCTGTGAGGTAAAGTATGGAGCAAGAAGCTATAAATAGAGTCGATATTTTTAAATATGCAAAAGAAACGTTTGATACCGAGCCGGAATATCTTTGGAAAAAGTTCCCTAAATATGCTGTGTTAAGGTATAAAAGTAATTCTAAATGGTACGCTGTGATAATGGATATCCCAAAACAAAAACTTGGATTATCCGGGGAAGAAAAAGTCGATATTTTAGTTGTAAAATGCGACCCCATAATGATAGGTTCATTACTCCAAAATAAAGGGTATTTACCTGCATATCACATGAATAAAGACCGCTGGATAACTATACTTCTCAATGGTTTAGTACCAAAAGATGAAATATTTAATCTACTAACTTTAAGTTTTGACTTAATCAAAAACGCAAAATAGTAACATCTGTAATACTGCCCTTACAATATGTAAGTCGGCAGTTTTTAATATGAATTTTAATACAAACAGTCTCGAAGTTCGGGGCTGTCTTAATTTTAGGAGGAATTTATAATGTCAAATCAAAATACAAAATTCGGAGCAAAAGAAGTCATGGATGTAACGCTTTACGATATGTCCACAAATAAACCTATTATCTGTTTTGATACTCTCAAAACGTCGAGTATCAGCGTAACATCTGAAAAAGTTTATGCACGAGGCGGTAAAGGAAATCCAAAATTGATTACTTGGGAAATAAATAAAGAAGCGACTTTAAATATCGAAGATGCCTTAATTTCGCCAAAATCAATGGAATTAATATCAGGTATGGCAACGGCAGTAGGTAAGAAAACCGTATATGTCAGGCAAGATAATGAATGGGATAGCACAGGAGAAAAACCGAAAGACAAAGGCGATTTATATCCTTTAACTTGTTCGGAGGAAGGCGATATAAATTTAGCCTTTGTACCTAAAGAAACAGCTGAAAAAATACTTGTTTATCTAAAAGAGGATGACTGTGGAACTCCTATCACAATGACAGATGCAACACTCACTGATAAAAAATTGACTTTAGGTACAGCAGGTGTAGAAAAAGCTAAAGGCAAAAAAGTCATCGCATACTATACAAGAGAAACTGATGATACTGCACAAACCTATGTAATAACCGCAGATAAATTCGCCGGAACATATAAATTAGTCGGTGATACGGTAATCAGAAACGCTGAAACAGGCCTTGATGAACCATTCCAGATAATCATTCCAAACCTTAAATGGACCTCAAATCTCGAACTCGGATTCAGTGCAGACGGTGATCCATCGAGTACGAACTTCGAGTGCGAAATCATGAGAGAATCCGGAAGTTCAACCATGATTGAAATGATAAAATATGAATAACCGAAGTAAGTACAATGTAGACAATTCAGAACTCGGAAAACTTAAAAGAACATATAGCGGCATTTTATATGACAGTCAACTTGAATGTAGGTTCTATGTAGAGTATTTACTCCCGAAACTTAAAAAAGGAATAATTAAAGATATAAGACGGCAGGTTCATTACGAACTCCTGCCTTCTTTCATTTATAAAAATAAAAAACAACGTGCTATCGAGTATATAAGCGATTTTGATGTTCTATATAATAACGGATATTTTGTAGTAATCGATGTGAAAGGCATGATAAAGCCGATTGATAGGATCAAAGCCAAACTTTTCAAATATAAATATCCCCATATAAATTTTGAATTTGTGAGGTATTCAAAAGAACGTGGTTGGTATTTTAACTAAACGAGGAAGTGATAGGGTTGAAAGAAAAGCTTAATTTAAAAGACTTGGAAAAAGAAATTATAAAAGAGTCCATACAAATCGGAGAATTAAATGGTAAGAAAGTAATTTTTGATCCCAATATTTCTTGCGATAAGGTATTTATGGCCTGTAAAAATATAGTAAATACTATTTTGAAACCCGATGGGACATATTTCCCCGAACTTAAAAACATACTTATTTTTTGTTTTATCATTCAAAACATGACTAATATCCCTATCAAGAAAGACAAAGAAGGCAATCTTGATACTGATTTTATTTACAAACTAATGGAATCTGAAATTGGGAAAAATCTTAGGAAACAACTTGAATCCGATTCAAACTATAATTTTTTAAGTAATGAAATTCAAGAAGTTTTAAATTATAAAAAAGAAATATATCTTAGAAAAATCGCCAGTCAAAACGAAACATTACAAAATTTAGATATTTTAATTTTTCAGATGCAAAACGCAGTACAAAAAATTATCTCACTGATAGATGAAAGTAAACATCTGTTATCAAAAAATACTATTAATAAAATTATCGAAACTTTAGATAAAACCAAAAATAATCATTAATTACGAATAGTATTTATAACTCCATGATTTTCCAAATATTCTTTATAGCTATTATCCAGCCATTCTCTTAATTGCTCATATCCGTTTTGTGACAGCTCAAACTCATTATCAACTATATCTTTAGCACACTCATAGCAATATATCGTATAAATTGAAACTAAAAATTTTTTATTTGGAATATCAGGTTTAATTCTATATCTAAAATTGCTTTTACTGCCGGTAAAAATCATTCCGTTTTGAAGAAAATTTATTTTACATACATGACATATATAATTCTCCGTTGACAAATATCTCAATCCTAACAGATTTATTATTTTAAATCATCATACAGCATAAGGAGAAATAATGAAAGTAAAAAATCTGAAAGAGCTAAGAAAATTCATAGAAAAATCCATAAATAATGCCCTTGAAAATGAAGTTTTTGAGACTGTAAAAGAAACTGAGTTTGAACATATCCAAGATGATGTTTTAAGTGTTTATTCTCCCAATTACTATATTCGCAGGGATGATTTCGGAATAGACGATCCTGAAAACATTATTTGTCCTCCCGTTAAAAACGGAGTCTTAAAAGTAGAAAATATAACACAGTTTAACCCCGGATATGAAACCAAAAATCATGGGTTAGGGCTTGTAAAACTAATAGAATATGGGCACAGAGCAAGTGGCTATTTTTACGATTATCCGGGTGACCCAAAATATACAGAGTCTCGCCCATTCATAGCTAACACCAAAGAAGAAATTAGAGAAACTAAAAGTCATGTAAAAGCTATAAAGGCAGGACTCGAAAGGAACAAAATCAAATCTGAATAACTTTTGTATCGTGAGGTGAAAAAATGGATGACGAACTAAAAATCATAATCAAAGCTGTTCTTGACAGCAGCAGTGAAGATTCAATAAACAAACAGATAAAAAGTCTGAAAATTGACCCTATATCACTGGATATAAAAGTAAATTCAAATTTAAAAGCCTCAGCGAATGAAGTCAAAAAAGAAATATCTCAGATAAGCGATATCCTAACGAGAAAAGTAAACAAAAATCAGCTAGCGAAGGATTTAATTAAAAATTTTGGCATAACAAATAGAGCCGACAAAAACCAAATAACAAAAGCAGTAGAGGAATACCAAAACGCACTTAAAATAAAAAATCCTGACGAAATAACAAAAAGTTACGATAATCTTTTCAACTCAATAAAGAATAGTTTTTATAATTTTACACATGGACTTGATGATTATAGCCAGGATTATCTTAATTTTCTGAAAGACACTAAATTTTATATTAGTGACCATATAAAAGGTGATTTAGGCAAAGATGGCTACAAATATTATCGTGATAATTTAATTGGTAAGATCACCAGAGATCCAAAAAAAGGTTCTCCTGCGGATACCTTATATATGGAACTTTCTGAAAGTATCCCGGGAATACTTCCTATCGATAATATGATTAATGAGGCAGACCAATTTAGATTAATCGCTGATGCATATATTATGTTCAGGAATAGAGCAAAATCTAAATTTGATGATGATGATATCTTATGGACATTCGGCAGAGACGAGGACATAAAAGATTCAATAAATAGGGTAATTAATACATTTCAGAATGAAACACCAAATCTTCAAAAAACTATAAAAAATATAAAATCTGATTTGGTGGACTTGACCGATCCCAACTGGAATAGTTTAGTAAAAAATATCCCTGCCCCAAAATTTGACTATGATTATAATCAAAAGATAAAAATTCCATTTCAAATAGATATCCAAAACCCTGACGAAGTTAAAAATGAGATGGAACGGATCGTGTCTAAATTCACAAACGGCAAAGGAAAACTCGTTGATTACAGGGTTCTTACCAATACTATTTTTGATGAAAATATTAACAAACGAATTGAAATCTTATCCGGTGCAACTCTAAAATATCGAAACGAACTTGACGAAGTAATCACTAAACAGTTAAAGTGGGAAAAAATCGGTCAAGAATTAGATAAAAGTGGCGAAATGAAAGCCATAATGGGCTTCACAGAAAGCTATTCTTCATATTCTCAAAATATAGAAAAAGCAATCGAAAAACAGGAAAAATTTAAATTATCAACTGAAAAACTTGAAAATAAGCTTCGTGAATATAAAAAGACTTTTGATAATTTACAATTGGCCGTTGACAAATCAGGCGTAAAATTAAACCAAGAAAACATTTCTAAGTTTAATGAGTCAATAGACACTAAAAATTTAGAGCAAGCAAGACACCACCTTACTATGCTGCAAAAAGAGTGGCAAGGACTAAATATTTCAGATATATCGACAGAAAAACTTGAAAATAAACTTCGTGAATACAAAAAATCATTTGAAAACTTACAGATAAAAGCCGATAAATCGGGTGTAATACTAAATCAAGAAGATATATCTAAATTTAACCAGGCAATAGATAATAAAAATTTAGAACAGGCAAGGCATCTCCTTACTATGCTCCAAAAAGAGTGGCAGGGCTTAAACGCAGCAATGGTGAAAGATACCCCTAATACCGCTCTTGAAAACATGAATAAATATATTTCAAAGATGCCGTATTCTATCGAAGCTGCCCAGCTTAGACTTAAAAGTTTATCTGCTCCATCAAAAGAATTGCAGGATAAAGTCTCAAATCTTAAAATTCAGCTTGAAAATGTGTATAAATCCGGCTCTAATGAAGAAAAACTGTCCGCTTACGGAAAGCTAAAGCAGTCAATAATCGAGGTAAACGCTGAACTTAGCAATCAAATAAAAATACAAAGACAAATAAATCAAGATAAAAATCTTATTTATGATAAAAAAACCTTTTCAAACCGCATAACAACTTGGATTAACGACAACAGCAAGGCTGTGAAAGTTTTTGGAGAGGATATAGAAAAACTATCATCACAGATTGAAA
>CAQBRY010000098.1 GCA_948762645.1 uncultured Eubacteriales bacterium
CTTTTGTAGAGAATGAATTTTAATTAATATATTAAAGAAAAATATATCAAAAATCAATAAATTTATTTTTAATTATTGAATATTTTTATAATATAACAATATAATTATTATAAATAAGATTATAATTATTTTTAAAGATATTTTGAAATATTTATTTAAGAGAGGAAATAATGAGAAATTTACTGAATTTTAGTGTAAACATATTTTTAAGATACAAAAAACATGAAGTATATTATCTGGCTAGTGAACTTACTTATAAAATAATACTTTCTGTATTTCCTTTTGTAATTTTTCTTATGACTTTTACCGGTTTTCTTAATATAGACATAGAAAAATTTATATATAGATTTGATAATATAATACCAAATCAAATTTTAGAACTGGTAGGGTCGTTTATACAAAGCAATATTAGTGTAAAGCACGTGGGACTTATGTCGTGGAGTTTAATAATTACCATATACAGTTCTTCTTCAGGATTTAAGTCTGTCATTAGGGGTATAAACAGATCTTATGAGAAAAAGGAAACCCGCAGTATAATTTTAGTAAGACTTATTAGTATTTGTTTGGTATTTATATTTTGTATATCTATAATTGTGGCTTTTTCTATATTGGTTTACGGTGATTATTTAATAAGTTTTTTAAATGAGTATAGTATTATTCCATATAGTTTTGAGCTACCTTTTAAGGTGTTAGGTTTTATATTTACTGTATTTTTGCTGATAGTTTTAGTTACTTTTATATATACAGTTTCAAGCTGTTTAAAGATATACTTATATCAGGCTTTCCCGGGAGCGATTTTTACGGTTATATTTTGGATAATATTTTCTAAGCTTTATAGTTTTTATTTACAAAAATTTTCTAATATTTCAAGACTCTACGGTAGCATAAGTAATATTTTTGTATTTTTAATATGGATAAATATTCTTTCAGTAATTTTACTTATAGGAAGTGAAATAAATGCTTTACTTTCTGAAAATAGTAAAATTTATAGAAAAAATATGTTTAGATTGATTAAATAATAAGCAGAGTGTAATTTATACAAATAATATAAAGTTTATAGGTAATAATATACTTTATTGTTTATATACTATACTAGGAATTAATTTTGATAGGATTTAAATAGGAGGAATAAAATATGAATAAAGTGGCATTTTTTGATTGTAAACCATACGATAGGGAATGGTTTAATAAAATAAACGAGAAGTATGGATTTGACATAGTATATTTTGAAAATAAATTAAATGAATCTACGGCTTTAATGGCCAAAGACTTTGAGGCTGCAGTTGCCTTTGTAAACGACCAGATTAATCAAAGCACCATAAACACTTTATATTCGGGTGGGACAAGATTATTAGCCATGAGATGTACAGGATACAGTAACGTAGATTTAAAAGCGGCAAAAGATAAGATAAGTGTTGTCAGAGTACCGGATTATTCACCTTATTCTGTGGCGGAATATGCGATAGCTTTGCTCTTATGCATAAATAGGAAGATACACAAGGCATATAATCGAACGCGAGATATGAATTTTAGTATTGATGGATTAATGGGATTTGATTTGTATGGAAAAACTTTAGGAGTTATTGGAACGGGGAAAATAGGAAAAGTTTTTATAAATATTTGTAAAGGTTTTGGACTTAATGTTATTGCATATGATCCATATCCTTCTGACAAGGGAAATATTAGTTACGTAAGCAAAGAAGAGGTTTTTTCTAGATCAGATATTATTTCTCTTCATTGTCCGTTAACGCATGATAATCATTATATAATAAATAAAGAGAGTATAGAAATGATGAAAAAAGGCGTTTATATAATAAATACTTCAAGGGGTGGACTTATCAACAGTGAAGATCTTCTCGAATATTTATTGAATGGTAAAATTGGAGGAGCAGCTCTTGACGTATATGAGGAAGAATCGGAGATATTTTTTGAGGACTTTTCGGATTCCATAATGAAAGATAACGTACTAACACATCTTTTATCTTTACCGAATGTTTTGATTACGTCTCATCAGGCTTTTTTTACATCTGAAGCAATGTTTGATATCGTTAGTGTTACGTTAAATAATATATATGAATATTTTAATAATAAGAGAATTGTAAATGAAATACGTTATAAATAATAAAAATTTTAATCTATAATAGTATTTTTTATAAATGATAATTCTGATATATATTATAATTTATTTATATTATTAATAAGATCGTTTAGCTTAGCCACGAAAATAGGCTTATTTTTGATTTTATTAGGTAAATTTATTTTCTTATTTGATCCCTGTAGTTGTGAGCATTTCGTTTCCCCAAGCTTAATATTGTGGGTCTCAGGATTATCTTTATTATTTAGAAAATTATATATAGAAGGACAATACAAATGCGTTTAAAAAGTAAAGTTTATAAAAACTTCTATAGGAGTTTGCGCATAATATTTTGCTTATTTCTAAGCGATACTTTTTTAAATATAAATGCTTTGGACTCTAAGTTTTTAAAATGTAATGGGACGAGTTTAGTAAATCAGAATGGTGAGACTGTAATTTTAAGCGGTGTGAATATTGGGGGATGGCTTATCCAGGAAAACTGGATGTGTCCAATATGTGGGGGAGACACTACCTGGGATAATTTAAATACTTTAAATATACTTGAAAAAAGATTTGGGGCTGAAAAGACTCAGGAACTCTTTGATATATATCAAGAAAATTGGATTACTAAAAAAGACATAAAGAATATAACAGATAAAGGATGCAATGTAATAAGGGTGCCATTCTGGTACAGAAACTTTATGACAGATATTAATGGTACATGGATAAATAATAGTGACTCGGATAATAATCCCGGGCTTATGAAGTTGGATTGGATTATTGATGAAGCTAAGAAAAATAATATGTACGTAATATTGGATATGCACGGATGCCCTGGAGGACAAAGTCTGGAACATACAACCGGAACACTCGAGAAAAATTTTCTTTATTCTGATCCTGTATGTCAGGATACGATGGAACTTTTATGGAAGACGATTGCTAAAAGATATAAAGATAATCCTACTGTAGCTGCTTACAATATTATGAATGAACCTAATGTAAGTTATAGGTTTGGATGCAAGAATAAATATAATCCTTTTTCTTCAAAGACATATAAAATGGTACACAGTGTATATGACAGAATGATAAAGGCTATCAGGGAAGTTGATAAGGATCATATTATTACTGTAGAATTCATTATTCTTCCCGGCAGCTTGCCAGACCCTAAAGAGATGAATTGGGATAATATTATGTATCAGGCACACTATTATTTTCCTCATCCTGCTTGCCCTGTAGAGTTCGGGTTTGTATTTTCTTTTTATTTAAACAGGATTTTAAGTAAAACCGATAGATATAATGTACCTGCATATATTGGGGAATTTAAATATTTGGATGGTATAAATATATGAAGAAATAAATGGGTTAGCTGTACAACATGGTCAGCCAAGAGGACAAGTTAATATAGAAACTCCGCTAAAAACCATGATTGACGCATTTGAAGAATCTCTAAGAAAAAATGGAAATAATCAAGGAAACGTCACAATAGAAGCCTCGGGGGATATTGGCAAATTAGTATCCTTCTTAAACTTCAAACTCAAACAAGAAAACCAAAGAATTGGAAATAATCTTGTTACCGGGGATGTATTTATCTGACAATAAAAAAAGAGCTTTTATGCTCTTTTTTTTGTTTCTTCTATTGGCACTACTTTTAAAGTTTTACCAACTGAATGTAAAAACTTTATTATTGTGCTCAATTTGGGGTCAGAAGTACCATTTTCTAAACGAGAAATAACAGGTTGTTTTATGCCACTTATTTTTTCTAATTTTTGCTGGGAAATTTTTTTATCATTTCTGGCTTCTATCATTTCAGAAATCAATGCTACTCTTAAATTACTTTCTTCTATTTCTTCTGGAGTACAAAGTTCTTTTTCAAAATCGTCCCAGTAACCACCAAAGGCAGTACTGCTTTCTATTTTATTCATATTCATCTATCCTTTCCAAAAAATCTTTAAATCTTTTTTTAGCTTTTTCTATTTCTCTTTGAGGTGTTTTTTGTGTTTTCTTTAAAAAATGACTTAATACTACAAAGTTTCCCCATTGTATGCTGAAAATAGTATTCTGTTTCGTATTGGCCTTATTTCCCATATTTTATCTTCTAAATGTTTTATATAAATGTCATTTAAGGTTAACCCATGAATTTGTAATGCATTCATGTAATCTTGAATTTTTTTAAAGTTAATTCTACTATTTTTGTTTTTAGATTTATAAAGACTTTCTATAAAATCCTTAGTTTCTGATTTTCCATTTTTGTCTTTATAAAAAATTATTTTATACATTCAATATTTTACCCTCCTATATATTATAACTTGTAAGTTATAAATGTCAATGTTTTTTGAATATAGGGGATAAAAAATTAATACAAATAGGGAAGCAATACTGACTAATATTTTAAAAATTAAGGCGGTGAGATCGTGTCAGCAGAGCAGTTATTGAAAATAGACGGAAAAGAATTTGAGGTAAGACTGATAAAAATAAGCAGGAGCGCAAGTATATTTGATAAGTACGCAAAAAGGACGATAAATGGCAATCTGCAGCGAGAGATAATAGGAACCTACTATAATTATTCCCTAGAATTTGCGTATAATGACGAGCCAGAAAAATACGATTTATTGTGGGAAAGATTAACAGCCCCAGAGCCATTTCACGATATAGAGATTGCCGACAATATAGGAATGAAAAAAAGTTTTAAAGGGTATATAGCAAACGTAAAAGACAATATTAGCTATGCAAATTCAGAAAATAGTAATGAAAGAAGATTCGACGGTTTGTCATGCGATATAGTGGCAAAAGAACCGTCAAAGAGACCATAGTTGAAAGCTTCGACATGTAGATCTCAAACAAAAATTTGTGCTTTTTTAAGCTCTGCTTCTCGCGACTTCAATTTGTTTTTTAGGAGGTGATGAAAAACTATGTCTGAGACAAAAGTCAAGGTAGAAATGAATTTGACTGAAAATGGGATTGTAAATGATAGTACACCAAGCAGCACCAATAACAGTCCTTTTGCAGACATCTCAAAAATAAACAATGAACATACTTCATATAGTCCGTTTATGACTTTAGAACACAATATTTGTATACTTGACGGAAGTTTAAACGTATTTGATGAATCTAAACTAAATCTATCATATTTTAGTGATACGTTGTCTAATGACGATTGTACTACAATGGATAAAATAACTGTTACATTTGGTAATAGTCATAGTTTGGCAGGATTAGAGCTTGATTTTGGAACAGACAGTTTTCTTGATAAAGTAACACTTACGTATTTTGACGCAAATACAATACTTGACGCAAACGATTTTTACCCTAATAGCACAGTATATACCGA
>CAQBRY010000099.1 GCA_948762645.1 uncultured Eubacteriales bacterium
AAAACCTACTCTGTTTCTAAATCTTTAAACATGATTTTTTATTCTCTTTATCTCTTTTCCTTTTGACATCTTTTGCCTTCTATCTATTTTTAGCTCTGCCAGTTTTTCTTATCACCTCGACAATTTCATAATTATGCGAAACAGATGTGCATAATTATGAAATAACCCGATAAATGTAAAATAGATGCAATACTACCTAGTATAATTACGAATTTGCATTTCTTAAGTTAATCTAATATAATATAAAATAAGTTAGTTTTAAAAAATGTATTGGTCGCATTTTTCCCCTTTCTTTATCTAGGGTATTCCTAATAAAGCTCATAATCTTACAATTAAAATGTTGACATATATCTATTTTGGCAAATTTAAATTGTGTGGAAATATACAATAATAAAATATAATGCATTAACTTCATTATAAGAGATTTTAGCTTATATTAAATTAGCTACATTCGGTGGGAGTACCTCAAATATACATTTTCTAAAATGGAAAACAAAAAATAGATTTTTCTTATAGTATCGGTATTCATTTCCTAGTATTTCACCTAGAATATTTTTATTAGTAATTATACAATGAATATACTTTTTAAGAACTTTTTATTCGAGAATATGCCTAAAAACTTTAAAAACACACAATAAAATCAAAGCAAATAAAGCGAGGAATAAAATTTATGAAAATAATTAGTTTATTTTCTGGTTGTGAAGGTTTAGACTTAGGATTTGAAAAAGCAGGATTTGATATTCCTGCTGCCAATCATGGTCAGAATCTGGATCTTTAAGAGGAATTAATGACGAAAGAGGCAAACTTTTCTATGATTATATCAAAATATTGAGAAAAGTAAAGCCTAAATTTTTTTTCAGAGAATGTGAGTGGAATGCTTGCTTCCCGCAATTTTGATGCAGTACAAAGCATTATTAAATTATTTGACGAGAGTGGTTATCATGTAAGTTCCAAATTATATCTTTAAGAGTCAGTTTTTTCCCGTTTGCCGTTGAACCGATAGGAAACTTAAAATCGATATGCAAGTCTTTTCTAAATCCTATATAAAAAACTCTTTTTCGTTCTTCTGCAACTCCATAGTCTTTCGCATTTACAAGATCTAAAGTTACAGTTTACAGCCATCCCTTCAGAAGAAAAAATCGTCACAATCCCAAGGCAATTAATAATAATGAGTATTTTACAGGGGAGTATTCTCCAATATTTATGAGCAGAAATAGAGTAAAATCACGGAATGAACAAGCATTTACAGTGCAGGTTTCCAGCAGACAATGTCAGTTGCATCCTCAAGCACCTAAGATGGTTAAATTTGATAAAAATGATTGTCGACTTATTAGGGGTAAAGAACACTTATATCGTTGTATGTCCGTAAGGGGAATCGCAAGAATTCAGGGACTCCCAGACGATTTTAAATTTATATATTATTGTATAAACGATGCATATAAGATGATTGGTAATGCCGTCCCCGTAAATTTAGCTTATGAGATTGCTTTAGCAATAAAAAACATTTGGAGAACATATTATGAGTTCGAAGAGTAATAATCAAAGTATGGCATTTGAATATGCCTGTATTATAAAACTTGAAAATAGAATAAAAAATTATAGACCCGTTAATATTGATTTCGTGTCAGTCGAAGCAGCAAAAAGAGCGTGGAATATACAGAATGAAAATCAAAAACAATTGTTTTTACAAGCAGCTGATGCTTTTATAAATACTCTATTTGAAGCTGAGCTATTGATTTTAGAATACGACGATAAAGATGACATTGTGACTTTTGCAATAAATAAAGATTCTGATGCAGAAGGCGGTGATGTTAGAGACATTATTATATTTAGAAATAGTATTAGCTGGAATATTGGTCTTTCTATGAAACATAATCACTTTGCAGCAAAGCATTCTCGATTGTATAGAACGATAGATTTTGGAAATAAATGGTATAACCTGCCATGCAACATTTTTTATTGGAATGATATAACACCTATTTTTGATAATTTGAAATTACTTAAGGAGAAAAAGATTGCATGGCGTGATGTGCAAAACAAGGAACAAGATGTTTATGTTCCTCTTTTAGTTGCCTTTATTACTGAATTATCAAGGGCATATAAAACAGATTCTACTATTCCAAAGAAGTTAATATCTTATCTTTTAGGAATCTGTGATTTTTATAAAGTTGTAGCAGTTGATAAAAAACGTATAATAGAATTCCAGCCTTTCAATCTTCGTGGAGAGTTAAATAAAAATGGGAAAAAACTAAAGCTACATTTTTAGTACCTATTGCCGAACTTCCTAATGAAATTATCAATATACGTTTTAAGCCTAATTCTACGAGCACTGTTGAGCTTTATTATTATGTTTTCAAGGTACGATTTTAGGCTAAAAAGCATCATTAATCTTTTGTAAAAAAATTATGATTTTATTTCCCACATTCTATATTTTTGTGATATTATTTAACCATAGGGTAATATTTCCCTATAAAAATTAATTTTTTCACCTAAAACTTTTATGTCGAATTCTTTGACATTTTGTTTGTTAAGTGTTAAAATTATTAATAAAGATTCATATTAAAAGTATGAGTTGATTCAAAATTTAATAGGTTTTTGAAAAAATCCAAATTTTTCAATCTTGCCGGAATGAAATTTGGATTATTTTTAACCCATTAAACGCTAAATTTCTCTCATAATTTTGATATTAATTTTTATTATACGCTACCAAATTTAATTTTTCAATAATAATATTAAAAAGCTATTAACATGAATCGTAGAAAAATCAATAATATTTTTAGTATATTTTGGTAATTGACTATTTAAGGTGTTTTTGAGTATAATAAAGGTAGTAAAGACTTTTGGTTTAGTCTTTATGGATTATTAAAATTACGATTGAATTAGTAGCCTTCACGGTAGGCTGCTTTTTCTTTTGTAATTTTTTTAAAATCCACTTAAAGATTTTACCAAGCGCCTTCATAAACATCACCTCCACTCGATACTCAATTTCCAGTTTGTCGGGTGGGGTATGCCATAAAGACTAAGCCTCTACTACCTTTTTCTATTATACCATAAAAAAAGCCGGTATAAAATATACTGACTTTTTAGGCGATATAATTTATTTAATTTTATATAATATTGGAACGCTTTTTATTATCGCAAATACATTATTGTATGTCAAATATTTTAATTTTTTTGACATACAATTTTTTATATTTCTTAGTTTGTCAATTTAAAAACCGCCTTGAATTTATATAACTTCAAAGCGGTCTTTATTATTTCCGGTAAACTTAACTTTTGATATTTGAGTAATTTTTTAAATCTATATTTTCCTCATCAAATTTATATTTTTCCTTAATCCTTGCAATTTCTTCATAAGACATTTGTGCGACCATTCTTTCTAAAATTTCTCCCACCCTGGAAAAACAATCCGATAAATTCATGTTTTTTTACTTCCTTTCAAAGTCAAACCATAATGGATACCAATAAATTTACATTATGTGTAAGTAGATTGTAAATACAAATTAAATACTAAATTTCAAATCGGTCGGACTCGATCAAATAAAGAGGGATCACGAAAAGTGATCTTTAATTTATTTCCTTTATTAGTTGGTCTATTGAATATAGCAACAACTTCATAATTGTCTGTTGCTAAATTTGTTATTGCTGTGCTCAGCGATCGTGTCATTATACTAGGTAATATATTAACCCCGCCGACTTCCAAACTTTTTTCATTTTGCGGAAAACAATTAACGCCAACCGAGGATTTTAACCTGTCAAAGTAAATAATGGGAATACCTCTTGACAGCCATAAATTATATGTAGCCTCGCCTCCAAAGCTATCAACGAGAGTAACCGCCACATTCCATTCAAAATTATTGTTTGCTGTAAATGTTGAGGTGATACCGTTTTCAAGCGTCCCACTAATTGAATATTCCGACTCTGTAACCTTTTTAGCTTGATACGAGATATTTATTTGATTATTGCCATTGATTGGCGGATAATCGGCGTCAACCATTATGTCGGTATCGGAATAATAATTATCTTGCCTTTGAAGTGTGATAATTGCAGAAGGCGGCGACCAGTCCAGCATTTTTACATTGATAGTTTTAGAAGCACTGATCCCCCTACTATCAGTAACAGTAAAAGTAGCTGTTACATCTGACCCGGAATTGATTGTTGCATTTCCTCCGGCTGCAGACGAACCGTTTAATGTCAAGCTGTAAGAATTACCATTTACCATCACGGAGCACGAACTTAAACCGGCGTATTTTTGAGCGGATAAGCCATTTGCACTGTACCTTACAACGGATTGATTCCTTACTATATCTTGATTATTTTTTGTTATAGCTACGCTGGTTTGGTTTACATCTTGATAACTTACAGTGCCAATACCGGGGAAACAATCATTTGTATTTACTGTATATGTTCCGCCGTTTGTATCTTTTATGAAGCTGCCGCATACTATTCTCATTTTGTAAGTTCCGCTTTGTTTGTTTGGTATGCTTTTATATAGATTATCTATATCGCCGGGTGCATTATTAGATCCTATACTTGTTCCGGTCCAACCCGTAGCACTCCAGATAATGCTTCCGTCATCACCATACATTGTAGCTGTAACGGTTCTTCCCAAAGGATTATATAATGTCATCCACATTTCACTGCCGATTATAAAATTAGGTGTGGCCGTAACATAAGGATAATTATACGTTGCCACGCTCATGGCTGAGCTGTCGGTAGTAAGCTGACTGTCACGTCTTCTAACCCTTGTTTTTATGTTGTACGTTGCTCCCGCAGTTAACCCACTAATTGTGTAAGAACCCCCTGTACCATCTACAATATCTAATCCTGTCCACGAAGAGCCATTGTTGGAAGAATACCAGATATAATCAACCGTATTGTCACTAGACCAGTTCATGGTGATTGTTGTTTCTGTCTTACTTGATAAAGACTGATTAGAAGTAGCGTATCGAGGAATATAACTAAGCGTTACATTAAATCCCTGTGAGCCGGAACTAAACACGCTGTGGGAGATATAAGCAGATACATAAATTGTTTTAGAACCGTCTGAATTATGAGGCACGTCTAAATTCCGATAAAATACCTCTGTGTACGAGTTGTAAGTAAATTTCTGACTTGTAGTTATGGATTGACTGTAATTTGATCCGTTTATACTGCAGTAGCAAGTGCCGGTTCCATACGAAGTGTATCCGGAGCTGGTACGCCAAACTTGCACTCTAACAGTTACATTAGACGTATTATTGGCAATGCTCGTAGAATTTTCATCTACAATAATTCTATATTTTATATATTGATTCGAGGTACTAAAATTACCGCTGGTTG
>CAQBRY010000100.1 GCA_948762645.1 uncultured Eubacteriales bacterium
TTTGTCTAAAATTTGAGTACCAAAAGACAACGTATAATAATTAGATAAATTGCCATATGTTAAATTAAATAATTTGTAATTATTATACTTATCAATAAATAACATCTTCATGTTTCCATGAATGTTTAGACTATTTTTTAGTCACACTCTAATATTTAATACAGAGTAGCAACCACACCGTTTCGATTTAAAGGATTTTCACCTACGCCATAAATTTGCGCCCTACGATTATTGATTTGGATATTCAGGATTTTCACCTTTATTTTATAATTCTTTAATAAGAATATTTCCAAATCCCTACATGGATCTAGTCGTTTGACACACCCCTATTCAGGGCTTCGCGACCAAGCTACCATTCCTAATTTGTATAAAATTAGTAAAAATAATACTTAGGCTTTTGACCATATATCATCTCTATCGTTGTTTTACTTTCGTTACATTCATATCAGCATATTTCATCCATATTGTAGTGATAGAGCTTTAGGTTTTGCTGGTTTTAGATGTGTTAATTATGCACATTTCTGTACATACAGGCATTGAATGTTTGCCTGGTTTTTATCTGTAAGATCATTCCAAATTTCACTTATTTCTTCTAAAATTTTATATGTACTTTTATAAGTTTCTTTAGTTTTATCAGTAAAAAGACTTATTCCTCCTAGAGTTTTTGCCGTCTTGGTTAAATCTGCAATCTTCCCCTTTAAATTTTCAAGTTCTTCACTATAACTTTCTGTATCTTCGTCATACCCTCGAATTCTCATAGAAGTGGTCTTCAGTACTTGACCCGCCCCAGCAGCATCTCTTGTAATTTCAACAATTGCTTCTCCCATAGCAATAGATTCTTCTAAACTATTATTTGCAGAAGCAAGAGCAGAAGATGAACGTCTTAAAAAATCTATAATATCAGTATTATTTAATGCCTTGGAATTACCAATTATATTAACTTTACTCATAATTCCATCAACTACATCATTAACTTCGATATCATAAGCTTTCATAACTGATACAAGCCCATCTGTAGCAGAATCTAAATCCATACCAGGAGATATTAATTTAAACATAGAAGAGTACTTTGCCATTCCTTTTGCGGCTTCGGCAGACGAAAATCCTAAACGACTCCAAGCACTAGCTTGATCAATTATTTGTTTAGTAGTAACTCCCATATCTTTAGCAACTTTATTAGATTCTTTATAAAAATCTTCTAATTCAGTTGAAGTCATAGTAGTAGTTTTTTTTAAATCTACTAACGCAGTATCCAAACCTCTAATCGTGCCTAAACCACTTCTTATAGATTGAATACCTTTCATAATCATAAAACTTGCACTTGTATATGTAGTGAGCGAACCTAATTTTGAAAAAATTTGTTGAAATGCAGTTTGACCAAGTTTACCGGCTTGTCTAGCAGCCATACCAACATTATTAAATTCTGTACTTATTTCTTGTATTCTTTGCTTAGTTACTGTAGCATTACCATTGGTTTCTACTAACATTTGTCTAAGCTGTGCTCCCCAACGCTTATGAGCAGCACCATTTTTATCATAAAATTCTTGAATTTTACTATGTAATGAGGAAATAGCACTATCTTTTGCAAACTCTAAATTCATTTGTTTTATAGAATTTGTTGTAGATTTAATTTGTTTATCTAATTCTTGTTCTGCATTAATTAAAGCTTTTTGATTTTCTACAGTATTATTATTTGATAATGCTGTTGATGCTATATTCAATTGATTTAAAGCATTAGATAAGGCAATAGTACTAATTCTTGCTTCACCTTGTTCATTAGTCCACTGTTGAGTTTGAGAAATTAAAGATTGAACCTTAGATTCATAATTACCTGTATCAATAGATAATTGAATTTTATTAGATTGGGTTAAAAGTTTCTCTTGCTGTTGAACTTGAATTGCTCTTTGTTTTTCTTCTTGTTCCATTTGAACTTTTAACATAGAAGAAAAACGTTTACTTTCTTCTTCTCGCTTTTGTATTTCTAAATCAATAGCATTGATATTTTTTTGATTAAAACTATCTTTTTGAGATTGTAAAGCTTGTTCTGCTTTTATTTCATCATTTAAAGCTTGTAATGATTGTTGATGACTCTTTTTTAAATCTAAGATAATTTTATCAATTTGTGAAGATAATATTTCAATATTATTTTGAATATTTGACATATCTCCAAAATTCAATAATCCTCTATTCATTTGTGCTGTCATTGCGTTTGCAGCGGTAGAATCACCATAAGTATATTTTGAAATTGCTGCCGATAATTTTTTACTTGCTGATTTTGTGAAATTTAAAGCTTTTTGTTTATCTAATTCTAATTGTTTTTCAGAAACTTTTATATTTTTTTGACGTTCTTGATATTCTAATTCAAGTTCTTTATTGATTATATTATTATTAGATAATTGTTGGCGTTTTTTTTCAGATGCTCGTAACTGCTCTGATTTCTCACGACCTTTTGCCATTGCATCAATTAATTCTTGTTGTGCCAATGCGGATGTTTTTAAAACTTGAACATCACCGACTTGAACAAGACCATCTTGTGCTTTTCCAGAACTTTGCAATTTTTCTCGTTGAAAATTAATTCTTTTTAATGCTCCTTCAGCATCAGTTATAGTAAGAGTTAATTTTTTTATTAATCCGTCAGAACGTTCAATACCACTAACATCAACTATATTCCATCCTTTTCCATTTGCCATGCTTTGTATTCTAACCATTTGTTTTTCAATAGTATTGAATACTTTAGACATATAGGCAATATTATTTTTATCTAAATCATCTGTTTTAAAAATTTGTGTAGAAGCTGTATTAGATTGTTCTTTTTTTAAAGTAGCTAATTTTTTTTTTAAAGAATCTACGGCAGATGCCCATTCTTGATAAGCTTTTGTCCAGTTAGCAGTACGTCCTTCTTGATTTTCAATTTTTTTAATATTATTAAGAGAATTATAAAGATTATTCAACTCAGAATTTATTTCTTTTGGCGCATTATTTAATCCTTTAAATTCTGCTTTTAATCCTGATAAGGTTTGTTCTCCATTAGTAATATTACGAACAGCTTTATCAACTTTATTTAATTCTCCAGATAAATTACTAAGAATTTTTGAAGCTTCTGCCTTTAACATATTAAATGAATTTTTCAATTCATTAATATTAGAAGTACCATTCTTTAATCCTGCTAATTTATTTTCAAAATCTGATAATGGGGTAGATAATCCAGATAAAATATTACTATTTGTAGATTTAAATTGTTCGATTTTTTGTGTATAATTAGCAAATTCATTTTCAATTTGTTGTATTTGTTTAATAACACCATTATCATTAATAGAACCACCAGTATATTCAAACATTTTACCAGTTGTTTTCCCAGAATCATCAGTAATATTTTTTAATGAATAATTTAATTGTTCAACAACACCCTTGGCATGTTCTATATTAACAACAAATCCTTTTAATGAAGATTTTCCATCTAAATTCTTCATTTGTTCCTTAACTGTTACAATTCCATTAGTAATTCCTTTAAAATATTGTTCTGCATCATTTGCAATATTATTTTTATTATTTTCTGAAAAAGTAAAATTATTTTTAAAATTTCCTTTTTGAATAATAGAATTAATACCAGAATTAATTTGATTTCCAATTTGTTGTCCAATTTGTCCTGCTTGTTTTATAACTTGATTTTGATTTAAATTAATATTAGATATATTTATTGTAGTTTTTAATGAATTAATTTGTTGTTCTAATTCTTTAATTGCATTTGCATCTAACTTAACATGACTAATTTTAGTTTCAAGATTGTCTATTTGCGATAAGATTTTTTTAAGATCTTCTTCTATTATATTTTTTGACTGAGCACTTATACCAAGAATAATTTCTCCATCAATATTTCTATTAGCCATTTAACCACTCCTTTTATAATAAATAAAAACAGTTGGCAATTGAAAGCCAACTAATATATAAATTAATTTTAAATTAGATTAAAAATTATTAATTTTAGTATGTAATAATATGATTTAATATATGACAATAAAAGTGTGGAAAAGAAGTTTAACGTACTGAAAAATTTATATATGTAGAATCTATAGATTATAAAGTTTAGGCTTCATTCCCTTTTATCCTTTTAATTTCCATAATCACCTTTATACATTCGTTGCAATTCTTATTCTTATCAACATTATAAATATGACACAAAATCTTTTTCTCTAATTTTAATAATTCAATTACTCCCTTGCTATAATATCGAGGAATATAACCCAAAACTTTTCCTGAACTATCCAAAAGCTGGATTGCATTCTGATCATAGCTATTATTGGGTTCCTTCCATAAAAACACCTCATCTCCACGAGTAACTTTTATAGCTTGCGTACAATCTTTTCCGTCACAATCCAGATAATGCCGAACACCAGCCATGAAAAAAATCCTAATCACATCTTTATCTAAGTTTAATATCGGATCAATAAATTCGAGATTGTCAATAGGAAGACGTGCGCCGCTTCTCTTCAATAGCATATAATCATCATATTCTTTTAAATCATATTTATTCAAAATTGCTTGAATATTTTTTCTTTTCTTGTCTGGTAAACGGCTCTTAAAAACTGCAAAAAGTTTATCATCTTTATATACTTTATTCAAGTCAGGAAAACAAAGCAGTGGTTTAAATCCATCAGTTATTGCAGATTGTACTTCCTCACCATATTGGAATTCACATTGACCATTCTTTATCAATTGACCTATAATATATTGCTTTTTGGTCTGTTCGGACTTCCAGATTAAATAAAGGTAGTCTTTTCCATCTTTAACTGACATACCATTCCTCCTTTTCTCCATAGGTTTCTTTCAGTAATTGATTATTTCTATAATCAAACCATCTTTAAAAATTATCATAGCTTCTTCCCTCTACTCGTTTTGTAAAGATTTTATTTTCTTCAGATGCTCTATGTGATTCTCTTAGATTTGTAAAAGTACTTGGAATGTCCTTTTTGTCCACTCCCTGCATTACACGATAAACCTGCTCTGCATCCATGGTAGTCCCTCTCCGAAATTCTCTTTGCAAAACTGCCTTCATAAGTCCTCCTTTCTTATTCCTATCCTTAATTATATGCAGATAGAAACCGATTGCTTCAGATAAGCAGATCCAAATTACCTTATTTTGGACAATACTTATCCACTTTTTGTTATCATATCATATTACAAACTTTATTCATTTTCACTAAGTGGTTTATTTATATTAATACTGTAAGTTTATTTAACAAAGTGGCAATTTATCGAACAGATTTGCAATTAATAAGCAAGAATTTTCTACCATA
>CAQBRY010000101.1 GCA_948762645.1 uncultured Eubacteriales bacterium
CGACAGTTCTGTCTGTATTCAACATCTCATCTTATAAAATTTTTCTATATTCATAGCTTTTATTTCAAATATCCATCCTCTTTAAACCCCAAAAATTTACCGCTTCGCTCTGCCTTACTCATAAGGCAAATTGTTTATAATAATGCTACTATCTTCAAAAATCTTTTGAGTAAGGCCACTCACTGTCAATATTTTTTATAACGTATTTTTTATCACCATCCCTAGCTTTAACGCATTGAAAAACATTTCTTCGCACATGGTTTTTACTATGTTTTCATACAAATCAATTATTTTTTCTTTGCTTTTACTGCTTCTTATTTTCTTTAACGAACAATAAAACTCATAACATTTACCGTCTTTATCTGTGCATTGATTTTTCACGCACTCTGCAATTATTTTTTCCTCTTTTCTTAATTTACTTACATCAGTTTCCCCCTTTATAAGGCTGTAAAACAGTTCAAACATTTCTTTTCCTTGTTTCTTTATAAATCCCTCCATTAATTCTTTTCTATTCTTCATATACTCCTCCTATTTTTCTTTTAACTCACTCCACTCATAACTAAAAGTTTCAATAATTTTATATCCGCCTATTTATAAATTTGGCAATCATCTAATGCTATTAGCTATAATTATATCATCTATTGATTATTTTTAAAGCCTAAAGCATATACTAATATATCAACAGGTGATATTATGAATAAAAAGATAATTGGTAAGAGACTTAGACAACAAAGAGAAGATTTGCAGTACACACGAGAAAAATTCGCTGAAATTGTAGGAATATCTGCTCCTTTCCTTGCTGAAGTTGAAAGTGGACGAAAAGGAATGTCAGCTGAAACATTATGCAAAATTTGCACCAATCTCCCTATATCCGCTAATTATATACTGCTCGGCAAAGATGATTTTAACAAAAGTGGAAATTCGGCAATAAAAATGATTGAGAAAATACCAACTAAATATCATTCTATTATTGAGGAATTTCTAAAACTTTTTAATGAAACTATAAGTATGTAAATTCAATCACTTCCATCAAAATATAAGTTAGTAAAATTAATTTTTGGTAATTAGACAAATAATAGTCTATACACAATACTAATAGTATCATGCATAGCCTATAATTGCAAGGGCAATCATATACTCTATAAGATATCAAGACTTATGGAGTGAATTTTATGAATACTATTGGTGCAATCAAATCCAGAATTAAATATTTATGTTTTAAAAATGACATTACTATCAATAAGCTTGCGGATATTTCCGGTATCGCACCTTCATCACTGAAAAATATTATGTATGGGAAAAGCTGTAATCCTAAAATAATAACAATTAAAATGTTATGCGATGGACTAGGTATTACTCTAGCCCAATTTTTTGATTCGCCAGAGTTTAACAATCTGGAACAGGAATTAAAATAATTTCTACCTTTCGAGAAGAAGTTGAAAAATGTGTTTCGATGTCTGATTATCTCTTTTCAGTAAATAAAAAAATAAATGTCTGCTGACTGTACGCTTAAAAATATCAATTATTGTAGGAAGAGCAAATCTCTTTTTTATTATATTGTTTAATGTTTCTATTTTTTCGTGTCCTACTTTTTCACTGATTTTTTTAAAGTAATCTTTTATAATATCAAAATTATATTCTGAAAATGAATTGCTGTTTATTTCATTATAAGTCTTTTCAATAAACATATCGGTAAAATCATCAATTAATAATGCCACATACATATTAAACCTTGTTTTGTTTTCCTTATACGGCAAAGGATGCGATACAATATAGTTATAAGAAACTTCATAAAAATTATCTTTATTTTTGATAGGTTCATATTCAACGATATTCTTACATAAGAAATAAATTTTATTTGTCATATTTTCCGCTTCGTCCACTATATTACTAATTAACTCGCTATCCAAAGCTGTGAAAATTTCAGACAAATATGCATCTAAAATATAAGCATCTTCGCTTAATTCCTGCCGAATTTCTCTTGCCGTGTTCCAAAAATTATTGGATAATTGTTTTTGCTCTCCTTTCTTGTATTCTCCGAATAAACCTGTTGTTTCGTCAAAAATGTTCACTATAAAAGCCCCTTTGCAATAATATTTCTCGGACTTTTAGCACAATCAAAAAAGTGCCTAGGTTCAATTTTAGTTAGCTCAATTAAACCCTAAGCACTTTATGTATTTAAACGCTTGTAACGTATTATCACATTTGATATAATTATAAGAGTCACAAGTGCCAAATTTTTGGTTGTGCATGGGTAGTCAGATTACCTGTGTGCAGGTCTTAGATGCGCCAACATCTAAGCTGCTTGTGACATTTTTGTTGCGTTTTTTTCCGCTCGTAAATGTCATCCTCTAGTATAACTAAATGTTTTTAAGAATGTCAAGAGTATAATACAAAAATATTTCTTATTAAAAACTGCTGTAAAGAGTTAATACATAGCGTTATAATACCAAACTGTAGCAGAAGCTAGCCTACGGAGAAGTGCCTTAAATCTGCTCCTCAAATGGGGAGATAGTATGCTTGGCTATATTAATAGTATATTATGCCATTAATTCGGCATATAAGAAAAAATAACCGTTTCTCTCGACCAAAGTGAAAACGGTTACTTTATGATTTTTTGCATTGAGACTGACCGTTCTTTAAACGATCCCACTCCTGATACTTTTATTTTGTAATAAAAGTATATTTCTGTAAACGGACCTTTGCACTTTTTTGATATGTTTTTTATTCATAAATGTAGTTTTCGGTGTTGACCATACATTTCAATTGGTGTAAACACTAATTTTAACGTATCATATATTTAAATTTTCATAGATAAAGGAATTACTGTATTTTTTGGCTAACTCCAAATCTTCAGGTGTTCTTATATTCCATAAGAGTAATGGTAACCCAAGTTCTTTAACTTCGTCTGCTTGTCTCTTGGAAATAGAATGTACATCATAAGATATAAAATCCGGTTCTGTAATGTAGTTTAATAGCATATATTGCAACATAAATTTCTTAAATTTATTTATATTCTTATCTCTAAAATCATAAGATAGCTGGCCAAGGATAAATTCCGGTTTGTTATCTTTAAACCATTTTAAGCTATATGGATTAAACGATTGCACTAAGAATTTACCATTATAATGTTTGAGCATATCACTTGCTCGCTGTTCAAGTTCTCCTACATTAATATCGTAAATATTACTGTACTTAAATTCTATATTCAGTAGAACTTTTCCATCAACTAAATTTAGTACGTCTTTAAATAGTGGTATTTCTTCATTCGTATTTAATAATTTTAAACTCTTTATATCTTCATATGTGCAATCATCTATATTTTTGTTTATGCCTGTCATTCTTTTTAGATTATCATCATTAAAAACAACTATCTGTCCATCTTTTAACAAATGTAAATCAAGTTGTATGGCTACATTATTTTCTACGGCTTTTTCAAATGCAGGTAAAGAATTTTCAGGAATCCCTTTTGTTATGTCATGTAATCCCCTGTGTGCTATTCGTATATTTTGCAAAAAGCTTAAATCTCTTTTTGAATGGGCTCCTCTAATGTTTTTAGGTGTGTTGTTAAGAAAATGTACAGCCAATTCATCTAAACCGTCATAATCAACCGTAGAAAAATCGGATGTATCAACAATTATTTTATTGCCGACAGAAAACTCTCGCATTGGTGTGAACACTTTTTTAAAAACTTCTATATCATAATACATTTTAGATTTCAGCCTATGTGCAGGATGACGTTCAACCGATACATCACGCTTACAAAACCGTTTGTGTAAAATTTCCATATCACCACAAAAAGATATATTCAATGCTTCATACCCGTACTTTTCCAAAAGAGCATTTAATTCACCTTCATAGCGTGGTGTAAAATTGGCTTCCATTACAAATGACATATTAGTTTTCATTAAATTTTCTGATATGTGAAATAAAACGTTATAAGCTGCTGGGCCATATAGTTGTATTTTCTTACGAGTTTCTTCATCAAAATCGTTAGGATTAATAATTTCTTTTTCTAATATATCTCTGTGCACTACTTCCAAAAATTTTTCTTTTATATTATCTTTACTAATAAAAGGCAAATTCGTTTTCTTCGAAATTCGCTCACCATAGCTGCTTTTGCCCGCAGCTGGTATACCGGAAACTATAATCACACGCTTTTGAGACATTCCTGTCACTGGCATAACAGTTTCTGCTGTTTTTTGAGAATCCATTCTGTTTTTGAAGTTTAAATTATTCCCACTAGCATAAATTTTTAAATTCCCTAAAAAGGATAAACTTAATAATGTAGCCATCATTAGTTTTTTTATTTTTTTCATTATTATATTCACTAAACCCTTTCTTATTTCTTTTAATCAATTTTTTCAAATATAGAACTTATATTCCCTAAATATGTCCCTGGCTTTACGGATATTTGTTCCCATTTTGCATCTTTTATTTCCAAATATTCTTTAATTGCATTTGAAGATTTTGGCATAACAGGTTCAAACAAATTAGCTACATTGGCAATAATATTTAAGCAAGTATACATCGTGTTATTAAATTCACTCATATTGGTATCTCTTTGAATCCAAGGTTTTTTATCGTTATAGTATTTAATTCCTGATTCTAACAAGTTCATTATTTTGCTTATAGCATTTTTAAAATTCAGATTTTCAATATCTTCACTTGTTTCCTTATAAATTTTATTGATAAGTGCTTTAACTTCTTCATCCATAACTCCATTAGGAACTGCTTTTATATCGTAAGACTGTAGAACATTATTAAGAAAACTTTGATACTTATCAACTAACCTACTGTTGTTTATTTTTTTAAAGTGTTCTATAGAAAAATTGGAATCTTTATTCTCTGGTCCATTACTCAATAGATAATACCTAAGAGAGTCTGTATTATATTTTTTAATCATATCATTTACCGTAATACTATTATTCTTAGTTTTAGAAAACTTCTCAGAATTTATCATCAAATACTGTGAATTTACCATTGTATCAGGCAGATGATAATCCTCATCTAAAGACATTAATAAGGCTGGAAGAATAATCGTGTGAAAGCTTATATTATCTTTTCCATATACCATATAGATTTTATTTCTACCGTTTTCTTTCCAAAAATCTTCCCAATTCAAATCGTGTTCATCACAAAATTTTTGTGTTGCAGTTACATAACCTAAAAGG
>CAQBRY010000102.1 GCA_948762645.1 uncultured Eubacteriales bacterium
GGAAAAATGGAAAAAATGATGCGTATGGTCTTGGGTGTGTTTATGGTATGTATAATTATTTCTCCTTTTGCCGATAGGAAAAACAGGTGGGATTTAAATATAAAAAAAATATCTTCGGGTTACGTAGATAAAGAAAAGATAAAGTTCATTGAAAAAATTAATGGACAAATAGAGTATTTAGCGCAAGAAAATGTCAGAAGAGTTGTTGTAGGCTTTTTAAAAGATAATAACATTAAGTATGAGAAAATAGAAATATTTATGGATACTGATGAAGATAGGAACATATCTATTATTAAGTGCAGGATATACTTAAATAAAAGTGATTTTAATTTAAAGGAAAAAGTCAGGGGAGATGTTGAGAAAAAATTAAGGATAAAAACTGAGGTTGTGGTTTAAGAATTAGGAAATAAAAAAGTTTGAAGTTTGGAGGGAAAAATTTATGTCGTCAAAATTCGGTGAAGTTTCAGATATTAAAAATAAATTTACAAGTATCTTTTCTAATGATAAGTATAGAAAAATTGTCATTTATTTAGGTATAGGAGGAATACTTCTTATATTTATGTCTAATCTTTTTAAGAAAGATGAAAGTAAAGTTATAAATATGAAAGTAGATGAGAAAATTAGTGCAGAAAGGTATATAAATAATTTACAGCAAAGTCTTGAATCTATAGTTTCTAGTATTAAGGGAGCTGGTAAGTGTAAAGTTTTAGTGACTCTCGAAAATGGATCTGAAACTATATATGCAACTGAAGAAAAGAAGAATAAAGAAGCATCTGAAGATAAATCCGGAGGAGAAACTACAAGAAAAAAAGAATCGGACGACTGCGAAAAGAAATATATAACTATTAAAGACTCTGAAGGGTCTGAACGCGCACTGGCAGTTACAGAAATACAGCCAAAAATAAAAGGAGTGATAATAGTATGTCCGGGAGGAGATGATCCACAGGTACAGCAAAGAGTAGTTAACGCCGTTACTACTGCATTAGATATAACTTCAAAACGTGTTTGTGTTACAAAGTCGGTATAAAACTTAAAGTTTGAGAATAAAAATATATATATTCAAAATTTGGAGGAATAAAAATGAAGTTTCATAGACGTCAATTGGTTTTAGCATCTTTAGTAGTAGCTTTGGGAGCAGCTATATATTTAAATTGGCAATTTTCTGATGATCATGGTCTTATTTCAACAGATATATTTCGCCCTGAAAGAGAAATAGGAGAGGCAAGGTACGTTAACAATTCAAATGTGCCAAATTTTGATGATAACGAATCTGAAGTACATCATGTATCTAATATGTCAAGTGAGACGAAAGAATATTTTGCAAAGGCGAAACTTGACAGACAAAAGTCAAGAGATGAAGCTATTGATTTGATAAAGTCTTCTTTGTCGGACAGTAAAATAGACGAAGAATCAAAAAATAAAGCTTTGGAACAGGTAAATTACATATCCCAATCCATCTTACAGGAAGCCAATATAGAGAGTCTTATAAAAGCCAAAGGATTTGAAGAATGTTTGTGTGTTATACAAAATGGTGAATGTAATATTGTAATTTCTCCGGGTACTTTAGATGAAAGTTCTATAATAACCATTAGAGATATTGTGTCGTCCCAAACAAATATTCCTTTTAGTAAAATTAAAATTGTAGAAGCAAAATAGAAATAAAGAATAAAGATCAAATATTTACCATTACAGGTAAATATTTTATTTTTTATTAGATGTAATCAGAAAATATGTAAAGTGCCCTTGACAAAATGTATACCTTATAGTATAAATAATGTAAAGTATACTTTACATTATTTATAGGAGTGATTATTTGAAAAATAATTTAGAAAAATTTCGTAAAAATCTACAAATGACTCAAAGTCAGCTGGCGGATAAATTGGAAGTGTCACGACAAACTGTCAATTCAATTGAAAATGGGCGTTATGATCCTTCTATAATTTTAGCGTTTAAGATTTCTATTTTATTTAAGAAAAAAATTGAAGAAATATTTATTTATGAGGGGTAAAACATCATGTTAAAAAACGTCAGATTAAATTTAATTCTTATAGTTTTAAGTATAATATTTATAGTTTCAGGATTTATTTTGATGAATAGGGAAATTTCAGAGAATTACACAGGAATTTTATTCGGACTTGGAGCTGGAATGTTTGGTGTAACTTTATCTAATATTTTTACTAATTTATTATACAATAAAAAACCTGAGATGGAGAAAATAAAAAATATTGAGTTAAATGATGAACGCAATAAATTTTTACAATATAAAACCGGTAATACAATTTATAGAATAAATACGTATATAATGTGTATTTTTGCGATTATTATAGCAGTATTTAAGTTTCCGATTTGGGTTACACTTTTATTTCCCGGCATTCTTTTTATTGATTCGATACTTTATGTACTGGTTTTTAATAAAAATAATCAGTTAATGTGAAAATTGTATAACTTAAAAAATAAAATTCCCCCTTTAATTTAATATAGGGGGGAATTAATTAATATTATTTTAGGTTAACTTGCTAATTTTCTTTTGTATGTCATCTCTGACTTTCTTTTGTATATCTTCCCATGCCATTGGTTTAGACAAGTTCTGATAATCATTTATTAATTTTATTGCTTCATTGCGTAGCTCCGGATGATTTGCCGGAATATTTAACTTATCAATAAAATCTCTCTTATATTTTGGAAATTTTGCGGCTTGTTTTGCAGCTTCATTCTCAACTTCTTTTATGTTTTTTTCAAAATTTGCTTTTTCTTTTTCAATTCCTCTTCTAGCTACCGACAGTCTTGCCTTTAATTCGTTCATCCTAGACTGCATTACTGCTTCAAATGTATAATTTTCTTGTTGATTTACCATTCCAACAATTCTTTTTGAAAGTATATCTTTTTTTATGTCTTCCATATTATCATCTAGGATATTTTCTATTACTTCATCAGACGCTATTTTTTTCTTAAGTTCCTGTTTAAATTCTTCTCTACATTTTTCATATTCGTCTAACATATCTTTTCTATTTTGATTTTCCATATTTTGATATTTCTTTATTTCATCATCACGATTTTTTTGGCTTAATGGTCCTACTAACTCATTAAGTTGAATCTTTATATTTTCTAAAGAAATAAATTTTATGGGTTGGTGCATTGGCATGGATTTATATTGGTCTATAGTTTTAAATAATTCTTGGATTCCCTCAGGAGCAGATATTTGCTTTTCGCGAAGTACTTTTGTTGCCTGTAGCATTAAAAAATGTCTGATTTTTTCCTCAAGACGGTTTATTGATAAAATTCTTATTGGCTGACTTCCACTTCCTCTTTTTAGTGATACTGCCAGATTTTTAAATTCTTGTTTTGGGACTAAAATATATTCACCATTATTTAAAGGTTTTCTAAAAGCAGGAATTTCTGGAGGTACAGGCCACTTTAAAAATAAAAATACTTTTATTCCTTCTGATATTATCGAATTGCATGTATTACAATATTGCTGATAATGTCTTACGTGTGCTTTATATAAAGGTTGACCCCTTTTTATTAAAGCCTGTATGCTTTCCTCAGTATATTTAGAAGGATTTTTCTTAATTATAGCTCTATTTCTTTCAAACCATACCCAAGTTTCTATTCTTTTAAATTTGTTGTATGGAAATGCATCTTTGAGCATTTTTCGTGCTGTTTTATAATCCATATTTTATGCACCTCTTTCTGTTAATCATTTTTATTTTCATTACTATTTTCTTTTTGTAATATTACTAAGGACTGTTTTCCCAACTCATCAAACCTTTTTTCCACTAATGATTTTTGATATCCTATTAATCCATGATTTTTATATGGATCGTTAAAATAATACTTATCTTTATCATATCCTACTAATACTAGACAATGTTCTCCTGCCGTCCAAGTATATGTATCACCGATTTTTAATTTTGAATTTTCGTCTACGTAATTTATTATCCATGACATAGTTTTTCTGGACGGTGACATTCCCATTGTGGCCCATATTAGCAAGGGGATATCATTGTCAATATATTTTTCTATTAAATCATGTATGCTAGTTCCGGTTGTTACTTTTACTTCATGTTTTTCTTGATCTAAAATTTTGTTTATAGATTTAGCCGTAGAGGGAGCATAACATCCAAATCCACAGTTTATGCCACTGGATTTATATGGATTTCCAGGAAAAGCAGCATTTGGATCAGGACCATATATTTTTTTGTTTTTTCCTATATACCAATCTTTTTTAATAAGATAATTGTCTGTAAATTCCTTGGCTGATAATTTATATCCACAATACTGGAGCAGCATTGTAGAACTTACTGCTTCGCATCCATAGACTATTTTATCTTGATTGATATATGGGACGTCTATTATTTTACGATTTTGGTTTGAAGAAGAAATGGACTCATACTCACTAATACTATCATATATTTCTTCATTTAATGTATTATAGTTATTATTAGATATTAAAAGGATAGCTGTAATAATTATACAAATTTTCTTTTTTATGGTACACACCTCCTTTTTTATGGTTTTATTATACTATATATATAATTATTTGTAAATAAATTATAATATTTTATTTATTTTTGTTAATTTTTACATTTATATAAAGTATATTTATCTCTTATATTCAAAATTAAAATATAATTTGTCACTTAAATTCTAACTATATTTTAAAGTTAATTTTTGAATTTAAGTGACATTAGTAAGCCTTAGTTTATAAAATTATAGTATTCCATATTTTGAAAAATTTTTTAAATTTTGTTCTATTTTAAGGAGCCTATTATATTTACATACTCTTTCACTTCTTGCAGGAGCTCCTGTTTTTATTTGTCCCGAATTTGTTGCTACAGCTATATCTGCTATGGAGGTATCTTCTGTTTCACCGCTTCTGTGAGATACTATTGTTTTATATCCGTTTTTTTGTGCTAAATTTATTGTTTCTAAGGTTTCTGTGAGTGTACCTATTTGATTTGGCTTTATAAGTATTGCGTTTGCGCTTTTTTTATCTATTCCTTTCTGAAGTCTTTTTTTATTTGTTACGAATAAGTCGTCCCCGACTATTTGAATATTTTTTCCGACTTCCTTATTAAACTTGGAAAAATTTTCAAAATCATCATCTGAAAATGGATCCTCTATTGATGCAATAGGATACTTACTAATAAGATCTCTATAATAC
>CAQBRY010000103.1 GCA_948762645.1 uncultured Eubacteriales bacterium
TTTTTTATCATTCTCATGTTATCTCTCCCTTGACTTTATTATTTGTTTTTAGTATTCTATTGGTGAGTTTGGGTGACTTTAAGTTTTTGCTTAAAGCCACTTTTTTTATATGCCGTCATCAAAATATTCTTCTCCTTCTGCTTCTGTGTGAAAGCTATCTATAAAGTCTTCGCAGTACCACTTACCGTGTATTACCCATATGTCCTCGCCTGAATATATGTCCTTTCCACACTCTGTGCAGTAGCCTATCGGATTTGGATATTCTGGTTCCATTGGATAACAATCCGGTACATAATCATACATATTGGTTTACCTCCAACTGCTTTTTTATTTTTTGCTGTATATACTCTTTATATTTTTTTATTGCTTCTCTGATTTCTTCTTGTCTTTTAAGTCTTCTTCTTGCTGATTCTTCTATACATTTATTACAGTAATATAGATCTCCTCTTTCTGATTGCCATATGTGCTCATCTGAAAATATCCCTTCGCCACATATCTCACATGACCCTATTTTTTCCGCCATTGTTGGCTTGGTTGGGTAACTGTCTATTGATTCATACATGTTTGTCTTTCTCCTTTATTTTCTTTTATGTAGTCCCATAAAATGTTTAATATAAAACTGTTTTTAGTCATTCCCTTGCTTTGAGACATCGAAAATATTTCTTTATTTAGTTTGTTGGGTATTCTTAATGTTGTGGTTATTCGTCCTTCCATTTCTTCACTTCCTTTCTGTTCTTTTTTGATGTCATATTTAAATTATATAGTTACGTATGTATATAATCAATACATTTATTCTATAAATATATGGTTACGTAATCTTATGGTTTTGGTTATTTTTTATAAATTGACATATATTTTTAAAACTTATAAAATATACGTAAGTATAAAGTCAAAGGAGTAAAACTCTATGGGCAAATTAACCGAGGCACAAAAGAGGGCTAAAGCTAAATACAACAAAAAAGCGTATAAAAGAGCAGAATTAATACTCAAACCTTATATAATGGATATCTTAAATGATTACTGCAATAAAATCGGTAGTAGTAGAAATTCATTTATATCTCAAGCAATACAAGAAAAAATCGAGCGGGAAACAGGCAAGACCTTTGAAGAACTTCTAAAAGAAACCCAGCAATCAAAATCTTCTGATTAATCTTTCCTTTAATTAGGAAAGATTTTTAATTCTTATACTTTATGTAATTAAGAATTTTTATTATCAATAAGCATTTGGAGTTCGTCTTTTTCTCGAATTTCAAATGTTATTTTTGTTACATGCTGAATCGGTATTTCAAAATCTTCTATCTTTATCTTTTTGATTTCATGATCATCTGTTTCTTTTGTTTCAATACCAAAAATCAAGTAATCAGCAGAAACATTGAAATACTTTGCTATATAATAGATTTTCTCAACATTAGGAAGTGAACTGCCTTCCATATACTGTGCAATGTTTTGCCTTGAAATCCCTGTTGCCTTTGCAAGTTCTTCTTGAGTTGTTTTTTTGCGTAATATATTTCTCTTCATCAAGTTTCTTAACTGCGTAGCAAAAGGATTATCTTTTCCCTTAAAATTTACTTTTCTTAACATATTTTCACTCCTTTCACTCATATATTCGCCCAAAACCATACTCCTAGAAAAACTAATAAAACGAATGTGTTAATCCATAAAGGAGTAAGTGCCAACCACCATGACTATGTTATTACCTTGCATAATTTCAAAACTATAAATGCTATTAACATTAATGAAGTAAATTCCAGTCCAAATGCATAATTAACTTCCGCCACAGTTTCACATCCTTCCAAATTTGTTTTTTAGCTTGGGTAGCTCATAATACCTATCATTCTCTTGTCGACTTGGAGGTGATAATAGTGAGTTGTTTTGCCAAACCGGGCAAATGCTCATTCTACTTAGCAATTATTTACATGATTGTCTCATAAAACCTTATTTGTCTTTTGTTGGTAATTACCTTTTTCCATTTTTTCAATATTTTTTAATACATATTTACCATATAATTTAACAGTATTTTAATTATTTTCTTTATTCCTCTGGACTTTTCAAAATAGGTCGATTTTTATCGTTTTCCTGATATATACTAAATCTATAATTCCTCTTATTTGTCGACATTTAGAGAAATTAAATATTCAAAATATAGGGGAAAACATAAATGCTTATATATAATTATTCTCGAAAGTCTGTTTATACTGAAAAAGGGAAATCTATTGAAAATCAAATTGAAATGTGTAAAGAATATATTTTGAAAAATATTAAAGGAGCTAAGCTTGAAGATATAGTTATCTATAAGGACAAAGGCTTTTCTGGAAAAAATACTAACAGACCTCAATTTCAAAAAATCATCGCTGATTCTAAAAAACAAAAATCTGATTATATTGTTTGCTATAAACTTGACAAAATTAGTCGCAGTGTCAGTGATTTTTCCAGCTTTGTTGAATATATAAATTCAAGAAATATCTCTATTATTTGTATTGGAGAACAATTTAATACTTCAATTCCGGGTGTCAGAGCTATGATTTACATAATCTCTGTTTTTGCTCAACTTGAACGTGAAACTCTCGCTGAAAGAGTTAGACGATAATATGCTCATGCTTTCTCGTACTGGAATATGGCTTGGTGGTACTTGTCCTACTGGTTTTACGTTTGAAAAAATCAGAAGTAATTATTGACGGTAAAATTAAACAGTACAGTTACTTAAAAGAAAATAAGGATATTAAAACTGTAAGACTAATTTTTAACAATTTTATTCAGTTAGGATCATCACGTTATGTAACACAATATTTAGCTAATAATGGAATAAAGACTGTTAATAACAAGTTCTTTTATGATAAGTCTGTAAAAGCTATCTTACGAAATCCTGTTTACTGCACTGCTGATAAAGATTCTTTCGATTACTTCAAACAAAAAAATTCAGACATTTGCTTTAATAAAACAGACTTCCACAAAAATCTTGGAATAATGGCATTTAATCGGCATAATTTGCAGTATGAAAATAAATTTAATCAGAAGTCAAAGTGGGTAATAGCTCTTGAAAAACATGAGAGAATAATTAGCGGTAAAGATTAGGTTCAAGTTCAAAATATTTTTTCTAAAAGAAAATCTGTACCTCGTACTTATTGCAATAATGCTTTTTCAAAAGGTCAAAGCCCGTCATCGTTATGTCGAAACCGTTATCGCTTAAATCTTTAAGTAAATCGGTTAAAAGTGGTATGTCAAATTCTCCGCTCATTTTGTTCAGTGCAATATTCAGACCCTTTTCACAAACTTGATCGAAGTCTACAACCACACATTCTACTTTAGAAAACTCCTTGTTCTTCAATATTTTATATCTTTGATGTCCGCCTACGATGTTCCCTGTTCTTTTGTTCCAGATTATCGGTTTGACGTAGCCATATTCGTCCATACTGCATTTTAATTTTCATATTTGACTTCGCCCAGCTTTAGGCCTTTTCTCGAATTGTATTTTGCCGGATTTAGTTTGTTAATTGCTACTTTTTCTATTTGCAAGCCCTACGCCTCTTTTTAAAATTCTGTATATGAAAAAGCGCCACCCATAAGGGTAGCACCTCGTGACTGTATTAATTTTATATTTATCGTTTAGCTTAAAAAGTTTATTATTAATTTTATCATTGTGTCTTTTTCTGAAGGCTTTGATCCAGCTACCATTATTGTGATTGCCACCAAAGCATAATCATCTATTATCTTTTTGCCACTTTCAAATAACACTCCGTTTTTATCAAGAAAATAAAGAAACAATGCTGCTGCGATTCTCTTATTGTCATCAGAAAAAGAGTGATTTTTAGTTATAAGATACAGCAAATTTGCGGCTTTTTCTTCAAGAGAAGGATAAACTTCCTAACCTCCAAATGTCTAATAGATGGCATTAATACTGGATTTAAACGAATCATCTTTTTCATTTCCAAATAAATCACTTTCTCTTCCAAACCTCATATTTGAAATCACATTTCTGCATTCATCATAGGTTAAAACATAGGTCGCTGTATTTCCATTCGGTTTTTCTATTTTTTGATGGTCATAATCATAAAGAAGGTTCAGTGCAACTGTATATTTTTCTATTACGTCTAAAATTTGCTTGCTGTCTAGCGTACTTTCTGCACGTTTCATAATTCGTATAACTTCTCCTAATTCATTTATACGATTATTATTTACCGCATAGCCTTTTAGTATGTAATCTTTCAAAACTCCGTTTGCCCATTTGCGAAATTCCACGCCTCGCTGCGATTTTACTCTATATCCGACTGATATTATTACATCCAAATCATAAAAAGTAACATCATAAACTTTTCCGTCTGAAGCAGTTGTTGCAAAATTTGCAACAACTGAATCTTGTAATAACTCACCATCTTTAAAAACATTTTTTATATGTCTTGAAATTGTAGATTTGTCTCTATTAAAAAGTTCTGCTATTTGATCTAGAGAAAGCCATACTGTGTCCTTATTAACATTCACATCAAGTTTAATGTTTCCATCCTGTGTCCTAAAAATTACAAGTTCTGTTTTTAGATTCATGCATTTTTATTCTCTCAATTTTAGTCCTGTTTCCATGTTAACTCTAATTCTTACATTATTCAACTTTTACTTCTTTTTTCCAAGAAATTATGCCGCAAACTTCGAAAATTACTTGTACAAAATCAGGGAGGGGCTCCTTCCGTATGTGTCATTATGAAAATCCAATATATACAATAGGGTGTCTTCAATCAGCCAAATGTAAGAACCTCCACCCATCACGGAAATTAAAGATTTTCTATGGGTCCCGGAAACCTTGTTTTTCGTTTCACTCAAAATAAAAACGGTCCCCAGAAGCGTTAGTTCTGTCAAGAACCATGTTATATCCGTCATCATTTTTTCCTCCTTGCTGTTAGGAGTAGATCCATCGTCTTGTGGTATATCTGTAAAACTAATCGTACAGTTTTGCTTTACAATATCAAAAATTTCATACCAGATGATGTTGATCTGCTTTTGGAATCCCACACTCATTTGCAATCGCGGCACCTGAGGCTGGACGCCTTCCTAAAAATCCAAACTTACTTATTGTTTCTTCGCACTGAATGTATCTAGCGAATGTCTGAGAGTAGCTTTCAACAAGTCTTGGATTTACAAACCGGTCGCACTTT
>CAQBRY010000104.1 GCA_948762645.1 uncultured Eubacteriales bacterium
ACCATAAATCCATATGGAAGAGTTATTTTTTTGATAGAACTTTCAACTCTCAAGGATAGATATAAAAGACGAAAAATATGTATACGATGCATATACTGATACTTTAAAAAAGATAGACTTAGATTTTTATAATATCTTAAAAAAACAGGAAGAATCTCCTTTATTTTATGAAAAAACAAAAGAATATCAAATGAGAAACTTATACGAAACTCCAGATTTTATCTGTTATCAACAAATTAAAGATGACTACAATTATGAGTACAAAAAGAATAATACACAAAAAATATTAGTTTTATCTATAACAGAGAGATGTAATATGTTTTGTGAATATTGTTGCTATAATGACCAGAATTACATAGCAGCTCCACGTAATAATGAAATGACTGAAGAAATAATGAAAAAAGCCATTGATTTATTTTACAATCATTCAAAATATTCTGAAATAGTAGCCATTTCATTTTATGGTGGAGAACCATTACTTCGAAAGGATTTTGTCAAAAAGAGTGTTGAGTATGCTTACGAAACAAATTTAGGACAAATAATACAATTTACGATTACGACAAATGGCCTTTTATTAGATGATATGGAATTTGTTGATTTTATGGTAAAAAATAATTTTATAATTACAGTTAGCTATGATGGGCCAGAATGTCTGCATGATCGCTATAGAAAAACAAGAGATGGAAAAGCTACGTACAATGTTATCACTAAAAATTTGAAAAAGATTGCTGATAAATACCCAGATTTTTTTAAAAGTAATTTTAGATTTAATGTTGTAGTGGCGCCCCCATATAATATTAGTCTTTTGTATTCTTTTTTCAAAGATTTGGATGCATCGTATCTTGATATAAGAATGACGGATAGATTTCGAGAATACTTAAAACATCAATATGGAGAGACAGAATTTCAAAAAGAATCCACAGTAGATAATATTTCTTTAAAAATGCAGGTGGATTATGTTGCACAATTTAAGAGATACACTTTTATTGGAAAAACAAGTACACCAAATGTTGGCCTTGGATGCAGTTTTTGTAATCCAGCAGAAAGAAAAATATTTGTTAATTGTAGTGGCAAAATATACATTTGTGAAAGAGTGGATGAAAAAGATGACAATTATTGTATAGGAGATGTGTGGACTGGAATAGATGAGAGGAAAATAAGTTCTTTGTGGGAAAAAACATCTAAAAAAATAAAGGACAATTGTTTTCATTGTTGGGCAATTCGATTATGTAAATCATGTTTTGTGCATGAAGACAAAATCGAATTTAACGGTGAATACTGTAAAAATATGAGAAGAAAACTCCAAGATGAATTGCAACAATATTTACTTCTTAATGAAAATGTTGAGTGCAAGTTGATACTGGATAACGTGACATTAGATTAGGGAGGAGGATTAAGTAATGTTTGATTTTAATGTTTATACTAACCACATGAAAGGAAAGGGTGTAACAATTGCCCTTATTGATACAGGGGTAGGAATTAATAAAAGTAATATTATCCACTATGAAGTTATAGATAAATCTTGTGTGGCTACTCAAAAGAATATTGAGGATATACATGGTAGTGTTTGTGCACTTAAAATTTTAGAGACAGCTCCAGAGGTACAAATTATAGACATTTGTGTAGCGAATAAATCATCTAACATTACTGAAGAAAATCTTTTGACAGCTCTTAGATTTTCAATAGAAAAAAAAGTGGACATAATAAATTTAAGTCTGAAATTGGATACACATAGTAAAGAGTTTTATGAGCTTTGTGAGTTGGCAATAAGCAAGGATATTATTATTATAGCCGCTGCAGATAATGAGGTGTCATATCCGGCAGATTTTAGAGATGTAATAAAAGTAAAGTGTGAAAATTGCGGTACTGATATTTGCGTATCAGGTTATAAGGAAATTATTGTGCATAATGAAAGATGGAAGTTCACTTTACAAAATAAGGAGTATAATATTAAATTATCTAGTAGTTTTGCATGTGCAGCGGTTAGCGGAAAAATAGCTCTTGTTTTAGAAGCGAGTCCATTTAGTACTAATAATGATATAGTAAATGGAATTTTTAAAGAGCATTATCCTAAAGTGTTAAACGATGAAGATAATGAATATCTTAAAGAGTCCACTTTACTGATTACAAGTCCGCGCAGTTCAGAGATGATTTTTGAAAAAAGAAAATTATTAAATTCATTAATAATTGGAGTGTTTGATTGGGGAAAAAAAGATATTATTTTTTTCAAAGATGATAAAAAAAAGTGTGATTATCTTTTGGAAATAAATGATACAGAATGGAAAAGAAGGCCCATTTCAATACAGAAGAAATTTAGCAACTATACGAAATGCTGTTGTGGGGAATTTTTGGATACTAAAATACAAGATTCAGACTTACAATTTATTAAACTAAAATCTCATTATAAAAATATAGATCAGTTTATATCTCCAATAACGTTGCCTGTTTTTGAAATAGTAAGTATTGGATCTAATAGTTCAAAGTTTTTGTTGCAAACAACAATATTTCAACAATTGGAGGAAAAAGGGATTTCAACACAGTGTATAACATATAATCCATTAGGTATTGCATTCGATTTTAAGACCTTTGAATATCCAGAAAAATTTGTATACCCAGATTTGACGTATTTTATAAATGCAGATGTATATGAAACAATAAAAGAAAAAAATAAAGATTTACTATTAATAAACATTGGCGGAAGTATAAGAAAAGTAGGTAAAATGCAGGATGACAGTAGAGAGCTTTTTAGGGCATATAATAAAACAATAGCAGCAGATGTGTTATTACTATGTATAAGTTATGGTATCAATATTACTACTATTCAGGAAGAAATAGAAAAAATGTATTCTTATAAAGTGCCATATATAGCTATTGTCATTTCTGATAATAAATGGGATTTATCAACAGTTGAGAGTTCGGGTGGTGTAAAGCAGATTTTTGCAACAAATGAAGAAATAGAAAGTTTTAAAAAGTTATTGGTGGGATACTTTGGTGATCAAATTGATATATTTGATTTGAATGATGCAAGAACAGGAAAAATTGTTAATAAACTTCTTGATTTATACAATTAGAAAATATATTATGTGGTTAGATGTTCCATCTATGACTATTTTAATAGGTAATTGATTCAGCTTGAAACGGCATCAGACCGTAAGACATCTGTAAGGGGTAACATCTGGATTATCGTTGTAATAAACCTTGAGTTTCTTGATCAGGGCATTTAAAGTTTTAGGATTATTTTCAGTGGCATAGGACTTAATCTCGGAGGTGTAGAAGGTAAGAATCTGCGCTGGAGAAGAATCAATCAACTGACAAATAGGTTCTGTATAAACAAGATATAAGAGTAGCATCTGGAATCTTTGTAAACCCGCAAATGTCCTGCAGCTCTTTGCATAAATGTAAAAACAAATGAAGTACAGAGCAGCAAGAAATTCATGCAGGGAGTACTTTCGTTTTGGATCTAATGAACGATAGAAAGCGGAATAAAATTCAGGCGTGATAAAATCCTTCAACTCAAAAAGTTCGGAAAGGAGCTAAAATGAATCATCAATGAATTTGTTTTGGTAGTCTGAAAAAATATCCCTTAAAACAATTTGATGGTATTTTGTAGCCATAAATTTTGTCCTCCATAGGTTTTGGGATGAATGGTGTCATTACCTATATTTTATACCTGTAGAGAGAAAATTTATATAAAACAAGTGAGAAAGCCCAACAAATTCAATGGTTTTCGACATTTATCAAATACCTATAACTATTTTAACGGAGGGAGAAAATAATTTGAATAGTCAGTATATTACTTCGGTTGAATTAGAATTTAGTGAGGAGGATAAAAAGTATTATCCTTATAACATTGATGCTTTTAAAGATTTGGATAGACTGGAATTCAAAAATAACGTAACATTTTTTATAGGCGAAAATGGTTCTGGGAAATCGACAATGTTAGAAGCGATTGCCGTTAGTCTTGGGCTTAATCCAGAAGGCGGTTCTAAAAATTTTACGTTTTCTACAAAAGATACACATAGTGAGTTATACAAAAAGCTTAGAGTTGTAAAAGGATATAAACGGATTATAAATAGTTATTTTTTAAGAGCGGAAAGTTTTTATAATTTAGCTACTGAAATTGATTCTATAGATGGAGGTTCAGAAGTTCTTTTATCCAGTTATGGAGGAAACTCTTTACATCATCAATCGCATGGAGAGTCATTTATGTCGCTTATATTAAACCGTTTGACACATTCGGGGGTTTATTTATTTGATGAACCTGAAGCAGCATTATCATCTTTTAATCAGTTAGTACTTCTTAAAAGAATGAAATATTTATCTGATGAGGGCGCTCAATTTATCATTGCGACCCATTCACCATTTTTGTTGGCTTATCCTAATGCTACAATATATGAATTTAGCTGTTCTGGAATAGAGAGTAAACAATATGAAGAAACGGATCAGTATAGCTTTACAAAATATTTTATCAATAATTATGAAAAGTATTTGGTGAAACTTTTTGAAGCTTAATACTTTTAATTTTTATGGTTTAAAAAGTAAGGAGGCGATCATTCGTGCCTTGATGAAATAAGAAATTCTCCAGTATTTATTTAGCGGACGATCTGTCTCTTGTTTTTTAAGCTTACTGCAACAATCAGCTGGCAGATTTGAGGATCAGGGCAGAAGAGCCAGCGATTCCATTTCCGAAAATGAGTCGAGTTCTTTCATCTTCTGGCTTGTATATATCGTTCATCGCTTTAAGGTAAGCGCTTAAATCTTGGGTAGCTTTACTGTCTACGTTTTTAAACTCATAATGATAGTAAATAGATTTTTACTACACTCCGCTTGATAGGAGATAGAAATTTACTACATTTGGAGGTTTCATTATGAGTAAGAAACGTGCTCCAGGACGTTCCCTGGACGAATGGATGGAACTGGTAACCGAATGCAGACAAAGCGGCCTGACAGATGCTGCATGGTGTAATGAGCATGGGATATCTCCCAGCTGTTTTTACAATGCAGTTACCCGTCTCCGTAAAAAAGCCTGTCAGATACCGGATCCAGTTGGAAAAGCCAGCACTCTTGACCTTACAT
>CAQBRY010000105.1:0-712 GCA_948762645.1 uncultured Eubacteriales bacterium
GAGACAGAGCTGAGGGATAGACACACCAGATTCCATTCTTGCTATAATTGGTTGTTTTACTCCGCTTAATTGTTCTAGTTTTCTTTGGGTTAATCCTTTTTCCTGTCTTGCTTTTATCATTTCTCTTATTAGCTCAACTCTTATTTTACTTTCTGCAATTTCTTCATCTGTAAAAGTTTCTTTTTCAAATTCTTCCCAACTTGAACCAATAGCTGAATTTACATTTATATCATTATTCATAATTAACACCTCTTTCTTTTAAATCTGCTAAATTTCTTTTGGCTTGATTTATTTCTTTTTTATGGGTTTTTTGAGTCTTTTTCATAAAACAATGCAATAATATAAAACTGTTATTTTTCCAAGCTACAAATAAAATTCTATCTCTTATAGGTCTTATTTCCCATATTTCACACGGTTTACCTGCACTTGTTCCATATTCTGATAGGATTCTTATATAATCATTTATTTTATTTAATTCTGCTATCCTTGCTTTTACTTTCTCTTAATTTTTTTAAATACTCTAAAACTGGTTCTGTTCCATTTTTATTTTTATAAAAAAATATTTTATACATCTTCTATTATTTTTCTCCTTAATATATTATACTTATTAGTTATCAAGATGTCAATACTTGTTAGTTATCAAAATTTATTTTTAAAGTTTAAATTTTTTTGCAACGGAGTAAAATCTGTGACACTGAGCAATACTATATCC
>CAQBRY010000105.1:722-4927 GCA_948762645.1 uncultured Eubacteriales bacterium
TGTCAACATGGCGATAATAAACCACTTTATATGGTAATTCTGGAAGTATAGAAAACTCTTCTAAAATAACGTCTATTTTAATTTGTAGATGTTCTTTTTTTATTTCAAGATCTATGAGTCTTTCAAATTCAAGTTCCATAAGATTATCTTTAAATCCGTTTATTTTTGGAGTATCTGAATATTTTATGGCTTGACTTTCAATTTTACCTCGTAATTCTTTAATTTTATCTTCTAAAATCTTTATCTGAAACTTTAATTTTTTAACTTCGTCCAATTTTGATATTATCATTGGCTATACACTCCAGTCAATTTTAGATTTTTAGTTTAACTTCATCAAGTGATGTAATAATAATGGAGTTAGGGGAGGAGGTATCTTTTAATTCAGCTTGTTTTAAATATTTTTTAGAGTCTTTGGTGTCGAGCCTGAAAATATATGCGTTTAGTATGTATCTGATCAATTTTTTACTGTATGGAGGTTTGTAAAATACCTCTTTGCCTAAATTTTCCTTAATTTCTTTGACTTCCATTTTTCGCCTCCTGAATTTCAATTTTTATTCCTTTTTCCTGCCAATACTCATGCGTTATTGAATTTATATATTTTTGTGTATCATCAAAAAGTAAATAGCCCTTTAAACCGTCAATAATCAGCTTTGCGATGTATCCGTGATTATCTAAATCAAGTCTGGAGTGCCATTTAAAAACTATATTTACTGGATTTTCAAAAGGTTGTTTTTGTATATTTTGAAATTGCAAAGATAACCTGACCATTTTATGTATTTTTTGAGACTGTTTTCTTCGTATTGTCCAGTGTAAGCCACTGTAAATACTGTTAAGACTTAGCTTTGAATTAACTTCTAAAGGTAAAATAAATTCTGTTTTTTTCACATTATCACTTCCGTAATATCTCGCATTTTAAGTATATTTTGTTGTTTCTTAAACTGTTTGATTTCGTAATCTTAGTTTCCTAAAATGGGATCTCTTTTGATTTTACCGCGATTCTTCGACTTTCTCCTTCAAATTTCATAACCGCACCTTTTGTCATTTCACAGATTCTATCGACAGTTTTTTCCATAATTCCACGTTGGTTTATTAGTTCGTTAAGCGTGTAATTACTTGAAAATATAGTGGATTTTTGATTTGTATATCTGTTGTCTATAAGATCAAAAAGTAAGCATTGAAGCCATGTATCGTTTTGACCTTTTGTAAAAATTTCTGTTCCTAAATCATCGAAGAATAAAAAATCTACGTTTTGAAATCTTCCCATAATTTCCTGTTCTGTTGTGGATGAAGATTTATTAAACGTAGATTTTACTAACTGTGATATTCTAATTAAATTTGTAAACAGTACGGGTTTGCCTTTGGATATGAGGCTGTTTGCTATACAAGCTGTTAAATGTGTTTTTCCTGTACCTTTGTCTCCAAAAAGGTATATTCCATATCCGTTTTTTAGTACAATTTCAGTATTTTCACAATATTTTTTAGCTCTATTAAAAGCCATGTCAAAACTAGGATTTAGACCTGTTTCGGAGTTTTCAAACGTAACGTTTTTATACCTTTTACCAAATAACGATATGGATTTTAGTTTTTGCACTTTCTCGAAAGATTGTCGTTTTTCAAAGATCTTTTGGTTCTCCTCATCTGCCTTTTTTTCGCAGTTACACTTAATTTTTGTAGTAAGTCCTCTGATTTCCTTCGCCGATATTGGCATATGACATGTCTTGCAATACGTACGTTCATTTCTCACGTAACCATTATAAATCTTTGCTATTTCTTCAATTTTACGAAAATAATTTTCATGTGTTGAACCAAGTCCTTTACTCTGGGTATTCTGTACAAATATGTCTTGTATCACGCTTATTTGAGCCATTTTCGATACCTCCGTTCTTTTCGTCAGATATACTATGTTTTTCGTGTTCTAAATCGCTGTAAATTGTGATTTGTGGTTTGTCTAAATCCTGATATGTGCCTTCTAAAACCTTCAAAAAATTTTTTTCTTCAATCAACCAATCAAAATTTGCTCTCCATCTACTGTTTTTAGTTTTTCCGCATAAAAATGTACTTTTATTGGCGTTTTCAAATACTTTTTTAAAATCTTCAAAACTATACCCGAGGTAAAACATTTTATCAATTTGCTTTTTTCTTTTTAAACTTAGTTTGAGAGCTTTTGACAGTTCCAAGCATATTGTGTTGTATGATAACAGAACATCGTCATAATTTTTATTTTGGTTTTTTGTATGAGTAAATACGTTAGTATTTACGATATTATTTAGTTTATTGTTTATAGTTTTATGTTTAGGGGCGTTTGAAGTGCACTGTTCATGCGGAGTTTGAGAATTATTAGGTATAAAATAGGGTATAGAATGAGGTATATTATTTGGTATGTTAAACATACCTTTTTTACTGATTTCTTGTTTGTCAAAGCTATAAATTATTTCTTTTTGCTTCGGCATATTGATCTTATAACTGCTGGGCTTTCCTTTTTTGCCTACTTTGTATTCGATTAATCTCAGTTCAATAAGCCTATTTCTGTTGACTACAAACGTATTTTACATGATATTCTTAATTCGTTTATCAGTTCCGTATTTGAAATCTTAATCCATTCACTCCATCCTGAAGCATTAACTCTGCGAAGTATCCTCATTAATATACATTCTTGTATGTAAGACAGTGGATTTTGCTGTTCCCAAACATAAAAAGCATTTAAAAATCTTATGTAGTTGTCTACTTTAGGCATGTTATTTTGTTTGTATGTCTGTTTACGTTTGCCTTAGAAAATATGCCACTCGATAGTTTTATACCTTTAAACATTTTCTTTGGCTATCACTCAGATAAATACAAGCTTTGCCTCCTTTAAATCATATTTTAAAACGGTAAATCATTGTCTAAATCTTCAAAAGTATCTGTGCTTTGTACTTCATCTTTTTTAAATGCACAAAAATTTACGTTATTTACAATCACTTCATAAGTTTTACGTTTATTACCTTGTTTGTCCTCATACTGCTTTGTTTCAGGCCTTCCTTCGACAATAATAGGGTCTCCCTTTTTAAAGTATTTACATATAAATTCAGCCGTATTATTCCATGCCATACAGTCTATAAAATCAGTTTTATTTTCAAAATTTGTGGTAGCTTTAAAACGAGTCACCGCAAGTGAAAATTTAACTGTATTGTTGCTGCTTGTGATAGTTTTAAGTTCTGGATTATGCGTAAATCTCCCCATTAAAATACAGCTATTGAGCATTATTTTTATCCTCTTTCTGCTTAAAGGTTTTTAGTTTATCTATCGCTTGATTTGCTTGTATTTCAGTTAGTTCTGATAAATCTTTAACATTATATTTTGCAAGGATTCCTTTTTTGAGCTTTTCAGCTTGTCCGTTATATTTTTCTATCTCACAGACAAGCAAATTTATGGTCCCTTTATTTACATTTTTATTTTTATCCTCCTCTGGTAAATCTTCTCCTGAGTAAATATAAAGTCCAAGTCCAAACATAGCTAAATTTTTAACTAGATATCTCATAATTGTTTTATTGATGTCAAACATTGTTGCAGATTCAACCACTAGTTCTTTTTTATACTTTGTATCATAGGTATAAGGTTTACTTTTCATAGCTTTATTACTATTATCCATAACTGGAAGCCACATTGAATGTGTAAGACCTTCTATAGTTATCTCAGTAAATACCATGTATCCTGTGTTCTCGTCATAGACGTATGGGAGTTGTTTTTCGCCAAAAAGATGAATTTTATATGTTAGCGTAGGAAAACATTTTTTGGATTCTGACCATGCATAGGTCCACGATAAATACGATAAATTATTTTTCTTTTCTATATGATCATTTACATTAATTTCATAAAGTTTATTAAACACTTTTTCACTCATTGATTGTATTCCTTTCCTTTATATTCAAGTTTAAACAGTATTGTTTTATTTTCATTTTCATCTTTAACTATTAAAATTTCTCCAAGACACGTTAAATATGAAAATAAATTTTTTCCTTTTATATCTTTTTGTTTATATGAGGAAATTGCCTTGTTTATCTGATCTTTGAATTGTGGATAATCCTGTGTTTCTCCAATGACTAAATCTGTAAAAAATATCATGTTAAATTCCTCACTTTATGATTAAATTTTGATTTTCTGTAAGTCGTGCATACGGGCACTTAAAATCACCTTTTTCAATTTTTTCTTTAATTAGTTTTTTGTTT
>CAQBRY010000106.1 GCA_948762645.1 uncultured Eubacteriales bacterium
CGTCGGGATCCATTAGTTTAAGACTTAGCCATCTCATATTTATACTGCTAATGGAAATTTTTTTAAGGGAGTTTTCCATATTATTTATGGACTTTTCAATATGTTTATCGTAGCGAGTTTTGATGTCAAAAGTTTTAATTTTATTGTTTGTTAGATTGTAGACTGTATCCATAAGTTCTTTTAGTCCCTGATTAGATCTTGCATTAGTAGTAACGACTGGTACACCTAATTGAAGTGATAATTCGTCAGTATCTATACTAATACCCTTTTTTGTGGCTTCGTCAATTAAGTTGATGCATATAACTACGTTTTTAGTAATTTCTAAGATTTGTAAAGCCAAATTTAGATTTCTCTCTATGCATGTTGCGTCCATGACAACAATTACGGCATCGGGGTTTCCAAAGCAGATAAAATTTCTTGCGATTTCTTCTTCTATAGAATTTGCCATTATAGAATATGTACCTGGTATATCTACGAGTTTAAACTTCTGACTTTTGTGGAGATATTCTCCTGTAGCATTTGAGACCGTTTTTCCGGGCCAGTTTCCGGTATGTTGCTTGAGACCTGTTAGTGCGTTAAATAAGGTGCTTTTTCCTACGTTTGGATTGCCTGCTATGGCAATTACTCTTTCGGGAGTATTTTTTTCTGTTATTAGGATATTAGCTTCTGAATTGGTTAGTTTCAATAATATCAGCTCCAAAATATGTAGTATTACTCTGAAAATTTTACGATTATTTTTTTTGCATCTTCGTCTCTAAGGGCGATGACTGCACCACGAATAAAATATGCTGTTGGATCGCCGTATGGACTTTTTTGCAAGACTTCTATATTTGTATTACAAATAATTCCAAGATCTAACATTCTTCTTCTGTCGTTTCCGGTGGACAGAATAGACAAAACTTTACATTTTGTACCTGATGGTAGACGGTCAAGGGAAGTAAATAATTGTGACATAATAACAAAACCTCAAAATTCGAAAGAAAATTTTAATTTACATGGTTATATTATGAAAATTTATATAAAAATGTTAATAATTTTATAAATACAAAATGTTTACAAATACAATTGTGTTTTATATAATAATTTTATATATAAATAATAATCAAAGGAGTGATTAAATGGAAAAGATAGATGGGAAAAAACCATTAAATATTAAAAAGGCTTTAGACTTTTTAAAAAATACAGACAATTTAAAAAGTTATTTCATATGACAATAATGAAGAGGCAAAAAAGTTTTTAAAAGTTAATGATATTGATGTTTCAAATGAAGATGTTATATAAATTGGATATTTGATAGAAGGAATATGTTAAGATAAAGATGTTGAAAATATAAGTGGAGGAATCCCATTAGAAGTAGGAGTTGCAGCTGTTTGTGATTCTTTGGGAATAATATGGGATGCAATTGATTTTCAATGTAGTGGATGGGGGCAAGATTTATATAGAGGTATTTATAATGAAAATTCACCAATGAAAAGTCAAGCTATTGCTGCCAGTATCGGCGGAGTATCTCATGTAGTTTCGGGTGCAGCTTTTGCAGGAGCTGGGTATGGGACAGTAAAATTTGTAAAATGGCTTAAAAATAAAAAGGGGGATAAATAGTATGGGAAACAATGAAGAAAACAAAACATTAGAAAAAGTTAATGAGGAAGCAACTGAAGATATTAGTGGCGGTAAATTTGATGATGAGCCGGTTTTAATATGTCATTTTTGTGGTAAAAAGTATCCGATGGATAAAGTTGTGATCTGTGCATTTGGAGCTTGCTGTGATGAGTGTAGAATAAAAGGGAAAAAATAATATTTGAAAGATAGTATAGCAATGAGTAATAATGAGGATAATGGTTTATTGGAATCTGCTTCAGCGAGACATTTAGAAAATAATGATGCTGTGGATTGCTATAAATATAGAAAAGAAATTTTATTTTCTCAGAGCTATTCTTGCTTTGATGAATTATGTTGTAAGAGCTGTATATTGGAATTTTATAAGTAAAAAGTCAAAGATATATTATATAGGTGGTAATTAAACTATATAACATATCTTATTTTATTGACATCAACGTAGTTAACTAATATAATTTAATAGTACATCAAGTAAATAATAAGAATAGTATGCCTCTGTAGTTAAATGGATATAACAGTCCCCTCCTAAGGGACAATTATCAGTTCGATTCTGGTCAGGGGTACCAGCTCTTCACAGATCATATTTTAGAAATATATATAAAATATACGTGTTATACCATAGTGAAAAAATTTAAAAATAATATTTTTATAATTAATTCGTAAGTTAATTAAGAATATATTTGTTATGTATTGAAATATTTTTAATTTTATAATATCATATTATATGTTTATCTATTTAATAAGATATACGTGTCAATAAATATAGTTTATCTTAAGTGTTGACGTCAATGCTGTATAATTGCCGGATATTATAAAGTTACGCTTAATATTAAAATATTTTTATATATAATTTTTATAAAAGTTATTTTAGAATATGTATGATATAGTTTATAAGGAGTAATTTAGGGGGTAATGTAGTGAAAAAAGAAAATACTTCTGAAGATCTATTAAAGTATAAGGAAAAACCTTTAGTAAGATCAGAAAATGTTATTTATTATGGTAATCCGAGTGATAAATTTATTGTTAAAATGAACGTGAAAGAGAATATTAATAATAATCAAAACAATTTAAGTATTTGTACTAATATTAATGTTCAACTTATAGATAACTCAAAAGGATTTTATGATCAAAAAGTTATAAAAACCAGTACCAAAAATAGTCTTTATTTAGCATTAGATATAGCGGATATTTGGCTAGAAAGAGCTTTAAATGAATAATTATTTGGGGTATTTTTTATTGATGTATTAAAAAAAATAAGTAAAATTAACTTAAAGTTAAATTTGTATAAGAAGAATATCGATATAGTCAATGCCCAAAATACTATTTTAAACTTTACAACACCTATTCTGGGAACAACATTATTATTATCTACGACGGTGGGGGAATTATGAGATTTAGTTTCGTACCTTCACCTTCATCTTCAGCTTCACGTTCTGTACCTGAACCATTTCATAGAAATAAATTATTTATAAGACTACGTAGACCAAATGCTGAAGAAAGATGTAGATTAGGTGCTGAAAACAGAATAATGTACTTTAAAAATTATATTACAAAAATAGTAGTAGATGTAAATAATTGTGATGAAATGTGTAGAAAATTAACTGAGCTATGTAAACAATTTAATTATAATCGTGGAATATATGTTGATGATAGTTTGATTGGATATGAGCAAACAGCATATGAATATTTTTTCAAAGGATATGCTAGATTTGATATTTTATCACCGTATCATAAGATGCTTTTGGCACAATGTATTGAAGCTATGTATATAAACAGATATGATTCTGCCTGGAAGAATGTTATAGATGCTGTATTGATGTTGCTATCTTCACATGGAGGTCGATATTCAGCGAGAGCTGAAGCTTTGGTAAATGTTACATATGATAGTTTACGTAGATTTTTACTTGAAAGTAATATTAAACATAGGTCTGAAGATGATACTGATGTTACTATAGTAGGTTTATTTGGCGACGTATTTTGCAATCTTAAAGATGATATGGTAGAAAATGCAAGAAATAATTATCTTCTTGAGAAAGCTAATAGTAGCAAGCCTTTAAATGATTGTAATTTAATGGTAAACAGCCTTAGAATCTTATTGGGAATAAAAAGTAGAGCAAGTGATGATAATTATTATTATGACACACAACGCTTCCTTGACATGTTAACAAATAAAAAATATTTAATTCAAAAATCACACAATATTATAGATCAATCTTTGAATGATGCAGAACGTGATGATCTTTTCTTAGATATTAAATATGACACCATATCTTTTAAGCAGTATTGTAATTTTGCTGGTAAATCAGAGGAAGAAATTCAAACTTTTAGAAGAGCTGTTGAGGCAATGGAAGATCATACAGATACAAATTATATTATACTCAATAGCTGGATCAGAGGAGAACATAGTTTAACACTTGATGATATAAATGATGATAATCCCGGCATATTATAAGTCTAGTGTTTGATGTGGCATATGATTATGATACTAAATGCGAGAAAATGGAATGCGAAAAAGTGGGATGTCCGGAAATAGACAACTATTATGGATTTAAATTTATAATTATGTGCTTTAAAGATGAATATCTTGAAAATAGGTAGAGTTAAATTTAAGAAAATACATCCTAAAAAGGATGTATTTTTTTGCTATCTTGATATACTTTACTATTGATAGAGTATTTTTTATTTCTTCTTTTTATAAAGAAATCCGTAGCTACTTTTGGAAATTGAGCATATGATAAAACATCTTCTTCCTGCTCCATAAATTGGCTGATTTCTTCTCTTAATTTATCAAGTTCAGGATCAATTAGATCTGCTGGTCTGCAGTTTATAACTTGTTGATTTCCAATTATTTTTGATCTGAAATTTTCATCTATAGACATAGGAGTTTTTCCGTATTTGCCGGCGACCAGTGCTTTAAATTCATTTGTACACATTTTGTATCTTTCCCCCATTATTACGTTATATACAGCCTGCGTACCCACGATTTGAGATGTTGGCGTGACAAGAGGAGGATATCCCGCATCTTTACGTACTCTGGGGACCTCTTCTAATACTTCATTAAATTTATCTTCTTTGCCGGCTTGTTTTAATTGAGAAAGTAAATTAGACAGCATCCCTCCCGGAACCTGATATATAAGAGCTTTTG
>CAQBRY010000107.1 GCA_948762645.1 uncultured Eubacteriales bacterium
GTTTAAGCCTTATAATTTCGAATTCTTTACATTCCCATTCTTTTAACGCTAAATATCGCCCGTGTCCCTCGATTATCATATTATTTTTATCTGTTGATATTGGGTTTGTTTCCAAGCTATTGTATGGATTTTTTATCTGCTTCACTTGTGTTTGCATATGTGAAGCTTTGCGTTGCTTTCGTATGGCTTTATATTTTCAATGCTAATTTTTTCTATTTTGATTTTCTTTCCTCCTTTCCAAAAAATCACATTTTGCGTCCTTGTTGTGGACGTATGGTGTTATTGTTTCTTCTGTACAATTATTTCTACGGGCGTGGGATGACAAATGTTATGGGTCGTGATATAATTAAAATATAATATTTATTGTAGGAGTGTTTAATATAAAAAAAATTTTATGTTTTTCAATTTCATTAATGTTGGTTTTGTTTTCAATATGTAGTTCTGCGTTTGCGGAAGGGAATGATACTGAAAATAAAAGCAGAGCGATTATTGTTGTCCCAGGCGTACTTTCTAGCGGTTTATTCTATAACGGGGAAACAAATTCTAGATATTATGAAAATGAAGCTTTGTGGTTAGGAATTACTAATAGTAAAATAAGGTCTTTAAAGGCTATTTTTAAATTACTTAATTATAATAACGACTTATATTGTGATGAAAACGGTATTCCAAGTAATAAAAATGTGGGGTTATCATGTAATAATAATTTTCCAACTATTTATGATGAACAAATATTTAAATATGGTGTTTTTTCCTGTTACAAAACTGCGTTAGATTTAATGGAAAAAAATTTTGGCAAAAATACTCCATACCATTCTAAGGTATTGTTGTACAATTACGATTGGAGGCTAGACTGCTCTAAAAACGCTAAACTGTTAACATCTGAGATTATGAAATACGATGAGGTTACCTTAATAGGTTATTCTCTTGGTGGATTAGTTTCATGTAAAAGTGCTTGCGAATTGCTAGAGCAAGGAGAAATGCATAAAATAAAGAGTTTTATATCGGTGGCTGTTCCGTATAATGGTACTATTGAACCTTTATATGTACTGGAAAACGGAATGGTGACAGGAGATAGTTTTATGGATAGTATAATAAGATTTCTGGGTGTTCCCAAAATTGTAAAAAATATAGCATATAATTGTCCTGCAATGTACCAACTTTTTCCCACAAGAAAATTTTTCGAAAAAAGTCCTCGAGGATACATTCATAGTGATTCAAATTCCAACGCCGATTATGATTCAACAATTGAAAAAATATCTGCCAAATCATGGTACAAAAAGCATGATGGTACAAATAAAAAGTTTTTAGACTCAGCAGATAAATTTCATAGAAGTCTATATATTAATAATCGACATATTATAGACTATCTAGACTCATATTTTATCGTAGGAACAGGTTATAGGACGATGTGTGAATTAGATTTAGCTCAAAGCTCAGATCAAAAAACAACTATTTCTAAGTTTACTGATGGGGATGGTACCATTCCATTAAATTATAGTGCTACTCCCCCTTTGGAAATACTAGATGATAGTAAAATATTTACAGTTAAATCTAAACATAATGAAGTATTTAATAATGTTAGTGCTATAAATCATATGATAGATTTAATTTCATATCAGATAGAAAGCTCAATTTCCCCTGCTCTTGCTCGCTAATAATTTTCTATACCTAGATATAAGGTATAGCTCCTCTATTGCACGAATAGTGATGGATACTCGCACAAAGCTATTAAATCGTCCGGCTTTAAGGTTTTATCTGTGTTTAAAGGTACGGTATGGTGTACTTGTAATTTTTTATAGTTATATTTCTTTTCTGTGTTATATAAATTTCTGATACACACTTGGCATAAATAATTATCTCGTCTCCTTATTTTTGCGCTTATTCTGCCAGATTTGACTATTCTTAAAATGCACGCTTTCGTCTATCCGATTTTGTTTAGCGGGTTTCTTTTTACATTTATAATCTTCTTCGTGTATTTCTCTATAGATTTTTTGGTAGCATCACTCCCTTTAAATGTGTAAATAAATCCATTCCTTAATTCAATAAGGAATGGACATAATTTTAACAAACATTGTTTAACTCGGTTACTTTAATGTAATTTTATTTGCTTATTTTTTAAACCTAAAATACGAATAACAGAACAATTTATTTGTTCTAGAGAAATTTCCCCGCTATCTACCGCACTCTTTAAATCTTGATAAATAGCATCAAGTTTTGATATATCACTTGTGCTTCTTAAAGTCACGGGCATACAAATCATATCTGCACCAGCTTTAATCGCCATTCTTGTCGCTTCTACTTCACCCACATTTTCAGAAATAGCTTTCATATTCATTGCATCAGTTACAATAACTCCGTTAAATTTTAATCTATCTCTTAGTAGTCCTGTCAAAATAGACTTTGACAATGTTGCTGGAAGAAAAATTTTCTTACCATCCTTTTTAGAAATTATAGTGCCTTTCTCAACCTGAGGAAGTTCAATGTGTGCAGTCATAACCATTTCTAAACCTGCATCAATACAGGATTTAAATGGTTTAAGCTCAAATTGCTCAAGGTCAGACAAAGTTTTGTTCACTCGGGGTAACCCTAAATGAGAATCAACATCTGTATCACCATGCCCTGGAAAATGCTTTGCAGTTGCAATTATATTCTGTGAATGTAGTCCATTCATAAAAGCTACTCCGTGTTCGGATACGATTTTAGGATTATCCCCAAAAGAACGTACATTGATAACAGGATTTTTAGGATTACTATTAATATCAACAACAGGAGCAAAATTACAATTTATTCCCAGTTCAGCAAGCTCCTCGGCTATGATTTTTCCTTTTTCAAATGCCTCCTCAGGTGTGCGAATTTCGACATTGTTTTTAAGCCTATCTCTTCCAAAAGAAAATCTTTCAACTCTACCTCCCTCTTGGTCAACACAAATTAAGAGAGGTGAATTTCCAGAGTCTATAGCTGCTTTTTGGAGATCATTTATTAATTTTTTAGCTTGTTCTTTATTTTGAAAATTCTGAGAAAATAGTATTACGCTACCAATATGGTATCTTGCTATAATTTCTTTAATCTCACTGTTAATCTCAATAACTGGATTTTGTGTGGATACTGCACTATCCGTCGCAGTAATTCCCAGTTCCTCGGTTTGATTTAAATCTCTATCGTTCCAAAATCTAAAGTCTAAGCACATCATTTGACCAATTTTAGATTCTATTGCCATATCCTCAGCACCTACTGTACCCGCTGAATAAAAAAGCTGATTCGAAGTAAAAAAAACAGCACCACACACAAGTATAAATTTCTTAAACATTTAAATTACCCCTCTTAAAATTACTCTACTCCAATAATATCATAAATAGGGATCCAAAAACAATTCCTAATATTGTAGGGAAAAGCTAAAAAAAGATAGAAGACATAAAGATGGCGAAAGGAAAAGAGATAAAGAGAATAAAAAATCATGTCTAAAGATTTGGAAACAAAATAAGTTTTGCGAGTAAAACGGACTAAATAGCGTCGTAAAAGTCGGTTAGTATGTTCTATGGTATAGGTATAAGCTTTACCCATTAATTGAGTCTGAGCTGCCTAAACAGGTTCTCTTCAACCGTGTTTTGCCTCGCTAATTTACAGGCATTTTTGAGTTTTTCTATATCAACTGTAATTTCAAGTGATGGATTTTCATCTTTCCAAACTTCCTCACTTGTCCAGTCTGCATTAGCCGGAGCTCCGTAAATAACATGGTAGAAAATTGGATCACGTTTACGCCCTTTTAAGATATCCTCAGCCTTTTGATGTACATCTCAGCAAACTGATTTCTGCTTGTTTCGGCAGTAGTAATCAGGAAAAAGAGTGGATGTTTTCTCGTATTGCCTGAGTCATGAAGCATTATGTCATATAGATTCCTATTCGGCTGACTGTTTAAGTGGCGATCATTGGATTTCATCCCCTGAGCACTGCTCCTTAAGCTAGTCCCGGAATACTTATTTCAGGTATGGTACTAATTCAATTCGCACCAAGCACTTTTTTATCCACTCGATAGCCCAGTTTATGTCTTTTATGAATGAATTTATTCTGCTTTGTATATATTTGTTAATCACACGATTAATTGTACCATTGAAAGCCTCACTAAATGAATTCCTAATATTTGTTCCAAGGGTTACAAACCTGTTTTTAATATCAGACCATTTTCTTTATACAGAGTTGAAAATCTGTGTAAATTTTCCGGAAATTGATCTCAAAATACTTTTGAAACTTCTGGTCCCCACTGATCAATGGTCTTTATATTTTTCTAATTCTTTTCTTATGAATTCTTCTTCTTTTTCAAGTTCTTTTTGAAGTTTTCTAACTTCTAAATTTGAAGATTCGATTTGACCTTTAAATTTCAAAGCCTCAGATTCTGCCTTTTTTAAGTCAGCTTCATAATCAGGAGGTAATTTTGCATCCTTTCGGCTGTATGTTTTCTTTACAAGACTTATAGTGGAATTAAATGATTGGCTTTCATTTTTTCTTTTTCACTATTTTCTTAATCCACTTAAACATTTTAGCAAACAGATTCATAGTATCATCTCCACTCGAACTAAATTTCTAGTTTATCGAGTGGGATATTCCATAACTCTATTAGAAAAATATATGAAGACTGGATTGCAAAAATAAAAAATTTTTAAATATTCTACTTTAC
>CAQBRY010000108.1 GCA_948762645.1 uncultured Eubacteriales bacterium
CAACAATGTTTGACATAAATAAGACTATAATGAGGTGCCTAGTTAAGAATTTAGCAATGTTCGGTTTGGGACTCTACATTTATTCAGGAGAAGATTTGCCGGAAATTGAAACAGAGAAAATTTCAGCAAAGGATGCAAGTATTTTAAAAAGCGTTGTCAAAAGTTTTGAAGAACCTGATAAGTTATATGCAGCTCTGTTGAATCGATACAACGTTAAAAGTTTTAAGGAATTAACACAAAAACAGCGAGTTGAAATTCTTGAGGGGCTTAATCAGATGTCAAGAAATTTGGAGGCTAAAAATGGAAATAAAATTCACAGTGCCGGGAAATCCGAAGGGCAAACAGCGACCTCGTATGTGCCGGATTAAAGGTCGAAAAATCACTTACACACCGAAATAGACAGCTGAATATGAAAAACTCGTTAGAGCAAGTTATACTGCGGTTTCAAAGACGTTTTTTGAAAAAGATACACCGCTTATCATCGGTATAATTGCTCTTTTTTCTATTCCGAAAAGCGTGAGTAAAAAATCAAAAAATTCGATGCTGAAAGGCGATATTTTGCCAACAAAGAAACCCGATTCAGATAATATCATCAAGATTGTTTTAGATGCATTGAACGGAGTTTGCTATCACGATGATGCTCAAATTTGCAGTATCCATTTTAAGAAAAAATACGCTGAAATTCCGGCAACAAAAATAATTATCAAGGAGATTAAATTATGAAAACAACAAAAATTTATGACAATGAAAAAGAAGTTTACAGTGGGAGTTGCTATGTAAACACGGTAATTTTCAGAGGCAGAATTTACGGAGATTTTAAAGAAGTCGGTCAAAGCGGAGTAAAGTTTTCTCTGCAATTAAGCAACGGAAAAAATGAGGAAAGCGGTGAATGGAATAAACCGGCATTTGCCGATTGCACCGCTTTTGGAGACGTTTCAAAGAAAATTTTAAAAGAGTACAAGCCAAGAGACGAAATTTGGCTTATCGCAAAATATTATTCAAAACAGGCCCAAGGCAAGTATTACAAAGGTTTTATTGTGCGTGAAATTATCACGGAAGAAGAAATTGAAAAGGCAGCACAAAACTTGATAGATAATGACGATTTACCATTCTAATTTTTAGGGGGGAAAACTTTTGGGATACAATTATGTTTTGTTGAACGAAGGGTTTTATCGTTGGCTCGAGACTAACTATTTGCCGGTAGGTTCTCAAATTTTATTCTTGAAATTAATTCATTTATTCAATTTGAGTTCTTGGAGCGAATGGCTCGCAGTAGATAACCAGCGGATGATGTCTCTTGTTCAGACAAAAAGAGAGCAATCGGTTATAGAGTGGCGCAATAAGTTACTGGAAAATAATTTGATTGTTTATGTTAAAGGAAAAAAAGGACTGCCTAATAAATATAAACTAAACGATAAATTGACTTTCATAAGCGAAGCAAAAAGAGAAGTGTTTAATGTAGTGAAAGAAGTAGTAAAAAGCGAAGTAAAAACCGTAGTCCAAACCGCAGACATAGATAAACAAAACAAAACTAAACAAAACAAAAAAGAAAATACTGCTAACGCAGTATTAAAGAAAAAGTTTGGTGAGTTTGAAAATGTACTGCTCAGCGAACAAGAGCTAAATAAGCTAAAAACTAGGCTTGGTGAAGAATCTGATAGGTACATTGAGCGATTATCGAACTATATAGCCTCTAGCGGCAAACGCTATAAATCGCACTATGCAACAATTTTGACATGGGCAGAAAAAGACAAACAGAGCGAAAAATCAGGAGGTAAAAATTATGCAGATAAAGGACAACAGCACTCAAAGAAGTTCTGCACAGAATACCCTGAATGATGAGTACATCTGTCCTACTTGTGGTAAAAGCCGTAAACGTGAAGCTGTTATTTGCGGAGTAAAATATTCTTTTCACGTCATGTGTGAGTGTGAAAAAAAGGAGCAGGAACTCGCAAAAAAGGAACAAAAAGATTTTGATAAAATGCGGAAAATTGAAAAACTAAAGTCACTGTCCTTACTCGGTGAAAGATATAAAGCTGCCACCTTTTCAAATTCAAAAACAGGCATAAATCCTAATTTTGATATAGCTTTTAATCGGTGCAAGAAGTATTGTGAAGTTTACGAAGAAACAGTAAAAAACGGCTGTGGAATATACCTTTTCGGAGATAAAGGAGTCGGAAAAACTCACTTGACTGCTTGTATGGCAAACTTTCTTTTATCGAAGTGTGTGCCTGCCTTGTTTACAAATTTGTTTGAAATCTCAAAAGCTGTGAAGTCAACATTTAACCGGGAATCAAGCCAAACAGAGCAAATTTTAATCCAAAAATTCTCAAACATTGATGTTTTGTTTTTTGATGACTTAGGAACCGAAATTTTTACCAAAACATCAGGCGAAACGTGGCTTCAAGGGTTATTGTTTGACTTTATTAACATATAAAGGGATTAACGATGGAAACAGTACTTTCTTTTGGTATGCTGGCAAGACAAAGAATAAAAAATTAGTAGATTGTGAGAAAGATAGTTTTGAAGATATAAAAAATAAATGGGGAAGTACTTTATTGACTGAAAATGACTTTGAGGAAAAAAGCTTTGTGATCGACAAATTTGTAAGGTATTTGAAAGAGTTTAAGAACATATAAGTAAAGTGTAACAAATTTTTACCTTTTTGAATAATATATATTAAGACAATGTATAAAAGTCAAGGAGGTATAAAATAATGAATAATTTTTGTATCTGCAATACGTGGAATTGTAATCCTTGTTGTTGCAGATATTTGTCTATTTTTTCATTGGAAAGAATCCAATCTCAATATTTTAATGCCTCTTCTGTAGGTGGGAGTCAGGTTGTTTCTCCTGGAGGACACATTATTTTTGACTTTCTAAATAATAAAACTAATGCTTTTGAATTTGTATATGGTTCTGACCGCATAACTGTAAATTTGCCCGGGACATATTATTTTAGCTATGGATTGACATTTAGTACACCGGTAAAAGCAGCATATGCAGTAACTATTAATGAATCTGAATATCCATTTTCATCTTTTGGGATAGTATCTTTTTCTAGCTCCAAGAGCAAAACAATACAGCTTGAAGGACATTTCACTTCAAAAATAAATGCAGGATCAATCATAAAAATAAAAAATATTGGTATAGAAGATAATATCTTAACTGGAATAGGTAAACTAGGTTAATCAATCACTAGAGCATATATTTTTATTACGAAATTGGAAAATAAATAAAAATAAAATAAAATCTTATCTTTATAATATACGTGGAGTTATTATTAACGGATATTTTTTATATTTGTTATTTAATATATTTAATCCTAGACTTTATAGGAAGAAAACTTTTTTCATTAGTTTGCCCTATGATTGTTCCGAAAGGCATTTGAGCTGTAAGTTTCCACTTTGGAGATATTGACCATGTTTTTTCCACATCATTGTCTATGATAGGATTATAGTGCTGTATGGACGCTCCTATATTAAGATCGTAGAGAGCTGTCCAAATTATGAACTGAAGTATACCTGTTGTCTGCATAGACCAATTAGGAAATTCTTTATTATATTTTTCATATTTTTTTTGAAGATTTTGTATTGTATTTTGATCTTCATAGAATAAAATAGTTCCATATCCGTTTGAAAAATTTGATATTTTTTCTTCCACACCAAGTATATTTTCTTTATCTGTAAGGGGCCTTATATTTTTTATTACTATGTCCCAAAGTTTTTTGTGTTCTTTGCCTTGAAGCAGCACTATTCTGCTGCTTTGGGAATTAAACGAAGAAGGTGTATATTTTAGGGAATTTTCTATAATGTCATATAAATTTTTTTCATTGATTGGAATTTGGTCGGATATTTTATAAATACTGCGTCTTTGTTTTATATATTCTATAAAATCTTTCATATATTTTCCTCCTGCATATAGTGTATCGGAATTTTTTAGTATTAAAATTTAGGTGTTTGTAACGTTTTAAAAGGGTTTAACTTTTTATTAAGTTAGACCCTTTTTCATTTTTAAGTTAATTATTTCCGAAAGGTATTTGCAGATATAGCTTTAGACTTAAAAAATATACCGTTGGTTTGATCTATTTCGTGGCAAAGTACTCTTGCCTTAAGACCTTCTCCAAAAATCTCTATGTTTTTTCCAAATCTGTTTTGTGCTTTAATTTTTACTATTTTTGGTCTTATAATAGTTACGACTTGTCCAAGACAGGAGATGCTTCCTTCTTCTCCTTCCTGGCTCCCCTGTGAATCTATTATTTCAGGATTAATCAGTTCTGTTATATTATTATCTATGTTTACAGTTACTATTCTTTTTAGTATTCCTACATGAGGTGCTGCCAGACCTATACATTTTAAATGAATCATCGTATCTGATATATCGTCTATGATATTCCAGAGACGATTATCAAAGTTTTCTACTGCTTTGCATTTTTTATATAATATTGGGTCTCCTTCTGCTACTACGTTTCGTATTGCCATTTTTATACCTCTTTAATTTTATTATTTATAATTTCCTCGAGGGCTGTAGCCAGTTGGTCGGGACAAGAAGTCGATTTATTTC
>CAQBRY010000109.1 GCA_948762645.1 uncultured Eubacteriales bacterium
ATAATCTACTCACACTTATCTTCTTTTCTTCTATTTCTATCATTTCCCTCCTTATCATTCTTTTTTCCTTTTTCCTACTTTCTAAAAAAAAATATAGGTAATCTCCTTCTTTTTTCTTATTATTAACTAATATATGTTGGGGATAGATTTGCATTTTATAAAGTAATTTTAAAATATCCTATTATATAGGATATTTTATTTTTGATTGCATTTTAATTATGTTTATTACAAATTTTATCATGTAGTTCTGATATAAAGTTTGTAAGTGTATAGATAGACGATACAAATGGTATAGATAATTGTAATAATTTCTTTATTAAAGTTGAATTCAAATTTTTTATTAAATTTATAAATACTATATATAATTTTTATGATAACAAATATTATTCCATCAATAGTGCTATAATATATTTTTATCATAATATATTTTATTATAATTATTAACCTTCACTTTAGTAATGCAAGGGAAACAATATAAAAATCACTTATAAATTTCAAATAATTTATTAAGTGATTTTATGAATTTTTAAAAATATTTATATATAAATTACAAATATTAAAAAAGAAGGATTAAGCTATAGATAAAAACAAAAATTCACATTAACAAGGATTATTGTTAGTTCAATAACTTTAATTTTTATATTTATATATAATTTGAAAATAAATTTTATATTATTTATATTTGCTTATTTGATTATAGGTGGAGACATTCTCTGGAAGACATTAAAAATGATTTGAAATAGAAAAGTATTTGATGAAAATTTTTTAATGCCTATTGCCAAATTAGGAACCTTTTTAATTGGAGAATATTCGGAAGCTGTTGTGACCATGTCATTTTACCAAGTTGGAGAACTATTGCAAGACGTAGCTATTGAAAAGAGTAAAATATATATTACATCCTTAATGAATATTAGGCTGGACTATGCTGATTTATAAGGAGACAGTAAGTTAAAGAAGATAGACTTGAATGATGTTTGTTCCGGCAATATTATAGTAGTAAAGACTGGGAAGAAGGCTCCAATAGATGGTATTATTATCGAAGAAAGGTCAAGTTTAAATATCACAGCCCTTACTGATGAAAGTTTACCAAGGGATGTTATTATTGGAGATGAAGTAAGTTGTACTCTGTCAGGACGTCTAATACTACATTCCGCTTAAGTACGCATTAAGACAAAAAGAGACTAAAAATTATCAAGCTGATCATTTAACAAAATCTTTAAGTCTGAACCATTCCAAGTTAGTTTGTTAAGAACTAAACGGAGGAGTGATTTTTTTATGTCAAAATCCAGTGTATGAAAATTTTGCTTAAAGAAGCGTGGATTTTTTAAAATTCTTTCTACATCTGTTTTCTCATTCTCAGCAAATTCAAATTGAGACTTATAATTTTGTTTTTGGACTTTTAACTTTTCAATTTGTTTATTGATTTTTCTCACTTTTATTTCTATATCTTTTAAAAGAGAAGAATAAGGTAAAATTTTTTTTAAATAATTCAAATATATATTTTTTTCATTTTCTAATTTTTCTACTTCAAATTTTAATTCATCAAGTTTATCTTCAAACTTATTAACTTTACTACTATATTTTTTTGATATTTAAATCATTTTTAAGGGTATCTTCATCAAAATTCATAATGTAGTTTATTACGTAGTCATCGGCTTTAGGTCCATGTAAATTTTTGTTATTGCAACTATCTATTCCAAGTCCTTTTTTGCGTCTACAAATATAATAATCCTATATGTTTCTTAAGTACGTATACCATCCCCCAAATGTTAGCAATGGCTAAATAGACACAATTGGCAGTAATATGCAGTTTTCAAGGTTCAATGTTAAAGTGGAAATATATTATAAATCGACAAATAAATATTTTTTTAGACTTTTTCAGCTATAAGATTAATATTTGTAATATAATATCTGTGAAAAGAACAATTTTTTTCATATTTTTTAATTCAACAATAAAATCAATTTGCGACAATAGTTGATATATTAGATTTAAAATGTCATAATCAAAAACATATTTGAAATTAATAGTTCTGTAATAAAGAACAATGAATATTCTTTATTTGAGAGTTCTCACTTAAGAACGGATAAGAATAAAAAGTGAAAGGGAAAACTAATCACAAAGGAGCGATTAGAAATGATAAAATGTAAAAAATGGAAAAGCGAGAGGGAATCAAAAATATCTGTGTAAAGAATGTGAATGAAATTTTATAGAAGGGGACAGAAGGACAAACGAAAAAAGAAAAGCAATGTGCATAATGCTATACGCGACAGGAAGAATGTCAATAAATAAAATAGCAAAAATCTTTGATATGTGTTGATCGTTAGTATATAGGTGGACTAATGAAGCAGCAGAAAGGCTACCGGATTATAAAATAAAAGATGACGTGAAAGAAATAGAATTTGATTAGATGTGGCATTTTTTATATAAAAAAACGTAAGCTATGGGTAATCAAAGCCTTTGACAGGACTAAAAATGAAATGATAGCATGGGTTACGGGTTTTAGATCAGCAGGGACCTTCAAAAAGTTATACGAAAAAGTAAAACATCTCAAGGTCTGTACTTTTTATACAGATTCTTGGGATGCCTTTTCTAAGGTTCTACCTAGAGACCGACATATTATTGGGAAACGATATACAGTTGCCATTGAGCGTGATAACAGCACTGTTCGCAATGATCTCGCTCGTTTTACTCGTCTTACTAAAGTTGTTTCCAAGTCTGAAAAAATGGTTAATAATACTCTTAAGCTTTGGCAAACCTTTCAGACTGCCAATCTTTTTTCCTCTCTTCAGCAAACCTTCTTATCTGTTCTTAAGTGAGAACTCTCATACTTCATAATACGGTATGAAACTCATAAAAAATTATTGTAGATAATTTTAGCTTTTCTTCTTTTATGCATTCTAATAGTTTTTCAAATTTTTGGTTTTCTGGTAATTCATAAGAGTTTTTTACGTTGATTAATTTTGAGTCCCACTTTGGACAACTTGTTTCTGGTTTAGGCTTAAAGTTTAGTTCTGATTTTAATTTATCAAAAAACACAGTGAATTTTCTCATGCAGATAAGCCAACCATAATATTTATAGAGACTTTAAAGAGTATGATAAACTCAGAGCAGATAAGAACTGAAGAAATAGATGGTTTTCCTAATAAAAAGAATATTAATATTTCATTGATAGGATACTATGATAGTGGTTATTACTATTTTGCTCCTCAAATAGCATATCATCAGGCTTGAAGTTTTTACATAAAGCAGGGAGAAACTTTTGCAACAAATAAAAACGTCTTATTAAAACAACTGCCAGAGGATGGTTACATTAAAGTTTCTCGCAATGGGAATACTGTGATTAAACGAATTGGAAATAAGGTATATAGATTTATATGTTTTCAGAAAAAGATATTGATACTGTTGGTTAAGTGAAATCAGGGGTATCTTTTCAAAAAGTGTTATATTAGAAGTTAATGGAAAATCAAATGGCTTGGTAGAGCCATTATTGAACACTAATTTTTGTAACACCATTACAAAAATAAGCGTTACAAGCCTGTCACAAATGAAAAAAGCGTTACAAATTTAGGAATTGCAAATTTTCATATACCGTTTGTGACGGCGGTGTAACAGATTTGTAACGCCAAAATTTTAAAAATGTTACATTATAAATGACTTTATAATCAACTTTTCAAGGATTTGTAACACTTTTTGAAAAGTATAGAGGACTTCTACGAATGATATCATCTTAAAAGTATAGGAGGTTTTTAAAACTATTAAAATAAGTAAAACAGAAAAAATAATATCAGTCTTGCTCAGTTTTCCGACAATTAAAGAAGTAGCAAAAAGTCTTAAGATGGCAGAAAGTACGACTTATAGCTATCTCAAAGACGATGAATTTAAGATAAAATACAACGAAGCAAAAATATCCATACTATACTAAGTCAGACAACAGGCTATTTACAATCAAACATGACAAAAGCTACAGAAAATATTGTAAACATGATTAGTAATAAAGAAGTGCCACTTCAAGCATGTTTAAATGCAAATAAAGCGGTACTGAAATATAGATTAAAATTAACTGAAAGCATAGATATTTTGCCAAGAATAGAACAATTAGAAAAACTATAAATAGCCAATAAGACTTAATTTTTTAAATGAAATTAGAGATATATGTAGAAAAATTTATTATATTCAAAGAAAAAATTAAAAAAATATATAAATTATGAGGTGTGAAAATGAATTTAAAAAACAGATTAGAAAAAATTGAGTGCAAAACAGATAAGTCGTTAGTAAAAATAAGGTTTAGTGACAATACAATTAAGTATTTAACATTTTCAGAACTTTTAAAAGTAATACACCTAATATGTTGAATGAACACGGAGCAAATAGAATTAGTATAAAAAGCTTTGAAATCCAGCATTTGCAAAGAGACTACGGTTCACTGTCAAATATAATACCTGCACTTATTAGGGTAATTGAT
>CAQBRY010000110.1 GCA_948762645.1 uncultured Eubacteriales bacterium
AAACTATCAACTTCTTTTTACAGGACATATTAATTACAAATAAAAAAAAATTAACAAAGTTATATATATGGAGGTATATCATCATGGCACGAATTAAAGGTGCGGTAGCTACAAGAAAAAGAAGAAAAAAAGTGCTCAAACTAGCCAAAGGATATTTTGGTGCAAAAAGCAAACACTTTAAAATGGCGAAACAAGCTGTAATGAAGTCCGGTAACTATGCATACATCGGAAGAAGACAAAAAAAACGTGACTTTAGAAGATTATGGATAACAAGAATATCAGCAGCATGTAAAGCAAACGGCATAAATTACTCATCATTTATAAATGGACTTAAAAAAGCAGGAATAGCTCTTAACAGAAAAATGCTTTCAGAAATAGCTATTTCCGACCTAAAAGGTTTTGAGCAACTAGTGCAAAAAGTTAAAAATTAATTTAGGTGATTTAAAAATGAAATTTAAAAAACTATTTATTAATTTACTTATATTTTTAGGGATTAACATATTTGCCATAAATGCTGTGTGGCCAAAATCGCATACACAGCTTATTAATGATTTAGCTCAAGCAAAACTAAAAATAATGAGATTAAACGCATCAAACAAAAATTTATCCATTAAATTTTGTAAAAAAGTACTTTCAGACCAACTTGCTTTGCATAAGCAATATGATAATTTCTTTGGTGGCTTACATATATATTCAAACCTTAATTTTATCGCAACTCAGAAATTATGGGCAGAAAATTACGATATGATGGGGCTTCCAGGTTTTACAGAACTTTTAGAATCTCTTTATAAAGCTTCTGAATACGAAATAACACATGCAAACACTTATGTATTGAGCATTTATAGAGAACTAAGTTTAAATTTTGACCGTTATTAAAATATTATTGCGTCTAGCTTTTCTAGACGCAAATTTTTATTAAGGAGAAAAAATGAATATAGAAGAAAATACATTAATATCCAGTCTGCAAAACGAAAAAATTAAACATGTCAATAAAATTTTGAGGCAGTCTAAATTCAGAAAACATCACAGTCAATTTGCAGTTGAAGGAATAAAATTAATAAAAGAAATTTTAAAATCTGGAATTAAAATTAATAGTATTTTTGTAACCTCAGAGGCATATGAAAAATATACTGATGATTTAATACAAATTAAAAATAACAGTCCCTTTACCATTTACAAAGTAACTGAAAAAATAATGAGCAAAATTTCAAGTCTGACGTCCCCTCCAGGACTAATATGCCTATGCGAAATGATTGACAAAATCCAAATGATGGATAAAATAGTAAAAAACGACAAGATAGTAATTTTGGAAAACATTCAGGACCCCCACAATCTAGGTACTCTATTTAGAATTTGTGATGCTATGAATGTAAAGGCTGTAGCAGTAACCGAAGGCTCCTGCGATATATATAATCCAAAAGTACTTAGAGGAAGTATGGGAAGTATTTTTCGACTTGACATCTTTTGGGTAAATGATATTATAACTTTCATTTCCGATTTAAAAAAACATGATTTTGAAATCTGCGCCTCTACAGTAGACAAAAATGATTCTCCTATATCAAAAATCAAATATAATAAAAAGACAGCCGTAATTATAGGAAATGAAGGAAATGGAATAAACCCCGAAACTATAAAGCTTTGCGATAAAAAAATCACGATACCCACAAATCAAGAAATAGATTCATTAAATGCTGCAGTAGCCGCCGGAATAATTATCTGGGAAATAACAGGGCGAGGTGAACAACTTAATGAATAACAAAATTTATTGGATATGGCTGCAAAATGCCTTAAAATACGGTAATCATAAAGTAAGAACTGTAAAACTACTTTATGAAGACATACGAAAATTTTATAATGCCGGAGAAAAAGAATGGAGACTCTGCGGATGTTTTACAAACAAAGAAATATCCTCCTTACTAAGTTCAACAATACAAAATGCAGCTGTAATTTTAGATCAGTCTGTGTCCCTTGGGTATAAGATAGTCACTCTTGACGATAAAGAATATCCTCAAAAATTAAAAAATATAGCAAATCCTCCTTGCGTACTTTATATAAAGGGAGATATAAGTAATATAGATAAAAAGCTTTGTATATCTATAGTCGGCACAAGAAGCGCTACAATTTACGGGACACAAATGGCATCGGAAATAGCTTATGATTTATCAAAGCAAGATGTTATAATTGTCAGTGGAGGAGCTTTGGGCGTAGATAAAGCAGCCCACATCGGGGCTTTAAAGGCCGGAGGTGAAACTATTGCAGTGCTTGGTTGCGGAATAAATTATAAGTATCTTGCAGAAAACAAGCAGCTTAGAAATGAAATATCGAAAACCGGAGCATTAATATCAGAATATCCTCCGGACACTCCCGCTTTTTCCTCTAACTTTCCAATAAGAAACCGTATAATTTCCGGACTGTCTTCCGGGACAGTTGTTATAGAAGCTGGAGCAAAGAGCGGTTCATTAATTACAGCAAATTTGGCGAATGATCAAAATCGAGACGTTTTTGTAATTCCTGTAGATATGAGAAGTCCGGTATCGCAAGGTACCGTTTCTCTAATCAGGGACGGAGCAAAAATAATCACCTGCGCACAAGACATATTAAACGAATATAATATCAAAAGTAAAAATATAAATTCTGAGAAAGAAAAAAGACAAAATATTAATCTTTCTACTATTTCCAGTAAACCTGCACCGGAAACTCAGAAAAATATTTCTTTAAAAAAAGAATCTTCTTTTTCCAATAAAGGTCCTCTTATAGACTCTTTACCAAAAGACTGTAAAGATGTATATTTATTTATTAAAGAAAATGGAAAGTGTCATATTGACAGGATTTCTATAAATACTAATATCAATATAAAAAACTTGCTCTCTATTATTACAGAGCTTGAAATTGGTGGATTTATAGAATCTTACCCCGGAAAAATGTATGAAGCAAAATAGTAATTCTATTTAAAAGGATTATAATTTAATTTGAGATGGTCGTGAGAAAAAATGTCAAACTTAGTTATAGTGGAATCCCCGGCAAAGGCTAAAACGATAAAAAAGTACCTGGGCAAGGACTATGATGTTATTGCCTCAATGGGACACGTCAGGGATTTGCCTGAAAGAAGACTTAGCGTAGATGTAAAAAAGAACTTTAAGCCTACCTATGAAATATTAAAGGGAAAGGAAAAGACGGTCGAAGAAATACAAAATAAAGCTAAAAAAAGCAAGAAAATATTCTTAGCCACAGACCCCGACCGTGAAGGAGAAGCAATATCATGGCACTTAGCATACCTTTTGGGCCTTGACCCGGAAGACAATAACAGAGTAACCTTTAATGAGATAACAAAAACGGGAGTCGGACTTGGTATGAAGTCACCAAGAACCATAGATATAGATTTAGTAAATGCCCAACAGGCAAGAAGAATCCTTGATAGACTTGTGGGATATAAATTAAGTCCGTTTTTGTGCAAGAAAATCCATAAAGGGCTCTCCGCCGGAAGAGTACAGTCCGTAGCGGTTCGAATAATCGTCGACCGAGAAGAAGAAATACGTAAATTCAAACCCGAAGAGTACTGGTCTATAGATGCAAATTTTATACCTAAAGGATCTAAAAAGCACTTTTCTGCGTCATTTTACGGAGATTTAAAAAATAAAATCGAAATAAAAAATGAATCTCAGGCAAACGAGATACTTAAAAACCTTGAAAATAAAGAATATAAAGTTTTAAAACTTAAAAAAGGAAAACGTAAAAAGAACCCCGCCCCCCCGTTTATTACGTCGACCCTACAGCAAGACGCCTCAAGAAAACTCGGATTTCAGGCAAAACGTACCATGAAAGTTGCTCAGGAACTTTATGAAGGCGTAGAAATTGAAGATCTTGGAGCAGTAGGACTTATTACCTATATGAGAACCGATTCTCTGCGTATTTCTGAAGACGCTATTAAAGAAGCTCAAAATTATATACTCGAAAAATGGGGTAAAAAATATCTTCCCCCATCGGCCCGAAGATTTAAAACAAAATCAAACGCTCAGGACGGTCACGAAGCGATACGTCCTTCCACTCCCAAAATTACGCCGGATCAAATAAAAAATAGTTTAAGCTCGGACCAATATAAACTTTATAAACTTATTTGGGAAAGATTTATAGCTTGTCAAATGGCAAACTGCATACAAAATACCACATCAGTCGATATAACCGAGGGAAACTATTTATTTAAAGCGTCAGGGTACACCGTGGAGTTCGACGGATTCACCATTTTGTATACAGAAGGTAAAGACACAGCCGAAGAAAAAGAAAAGGCTCTTCCAAACCTCGAAGAAAATATGCCCTTGAAACTTAAAGATATAAAAAGTAACCAACATTTTACTCAGCCTCCTCCGAGATATACGGAAGCATCACTTATAAAGGCACTCGAAGAATACGGAGTCGGAAGGCCTTCAACATACGCAGCTACTATATCGACTATTACAT
>CAQBRY010000111.1 GCA_948762645.1 uncultured Eubacteriales bacterium
ATGAGAGACCGGTAAAACATTGTATAGTATTTTACACAGGATTATGGACTTGACTAGTTTTTTTCTAACTTGATTTGACAATTCAGGAGTTAAAAAATAATAGATTGAAATATTAATATAATTGTAGCATATGCCACAATTAATAGAAACAATAGCAATGTCTAAACTAGAAAATAAAAGCTGTGACATAAGTCTCTAAAAAAGGAAATACAGTCATAATAGTGAATATAACATAAATCAACTCAGCTTGAACATGTCGACCTTCTATGAACTTAAAAAAATCATCAAACACACGCATACACACTATTTAGTCAAGTCCATTTCTTTTGATGACTCTTATACCTTTGGATGTCCTTTCGAATATGAACCTCGTTTTTTACTCAAGTTAGTTCTTTTGGCATATAGCTATGGTATTTTTTCTTATCAAAAAAATCGATCATTTCGCCCGGGAAAACGCTGTTGCCATGTTGTTGACTCAGGGCCCCCTACTTATCGTACTATTGCTCTCTTTGTTATCTCTGATGCTGTTGAGATGATGCTAAAAAGTTCGTTTTCTGAATTTAGAAAATATTTACGAAAAAACGGGCTCATCGATAAGACTGTGTTTATTGATAGCACTAAGATCCTTGCTAACACAAATAGATACTTGTTTGTTTGGAAAAAAAACACTATTCACTATGATGATTTAAAATGACAAAAGGCACAAAAGTTATTGAAAGAGATCAAAGGGTCGATCACCAATATTAATTTTGCTGATGAGATGGGATCTGTGCCCAATTAGAACAGCGGATCGAATATTTGAATGAAAAAGTCGAAGAAACTAAGAAAATCTCCCCTAATCCTGCGAAGCAGGATCGACAGATTGCCCAGAGATACTTAAGACAAACACACGAGCGAAATAGTTATTCTAAAACTGACAATGACGCCACTTTCATGCGTATGAAAAGAGATTCAAAGCAAAATAGCGTTACTGGCATTGAACATGTGGAAAATGTCCACTAGTAGTTCAAAAACATCACCAAATAATAAAAAGAAGATCATCCGAATTTTTTCAAAGCGAGTGGTCTTCTTTTTATTATAGAAACTTATGTTACAGCCTCATTGTATTTTACAATTTGTTCTCAGTAAACTACATAAAAATAAATTTTATTTTTAACATATTACGAATTAAATTACACAACACCTAATCCTCACATTGTTGTTTAGAAAGCTTCTCCATACTTCCATTATATAGTCCAAAAAATTGAACAGAGTTAGAATCAATATTCAAACTTCTCGTACTATAATTGCGCGCTATCCTATAAAAATTCTCAAATATAGGACTGCTTAGAAAAGCTAAATGTTTATCAGTTATATCTAGATCCGTAACATTTTCCAAAATAGCTACTGATCCATTTACAATGGTATTTCTTGGTTTTTTAATAACTCTGGGATAGTAAGTCATATTTGGACTTAAATAAACGTCATCCCGCTTATAATACTTACTAACCGAAAATTTATCTAGATCACACCGATCAATATAGCTATTATATCCATCAATTGAAATAACACCTGAACCATCACGAGAGATATTTCTACTTTTTAAAACCCTAACTTCTCCTTGACTTTTAAGTACTTTATTTGTTAACTGTCTATCCCGAAAAACTTTAAAAACGGAAAAAGTCATTTCCGAAGCAATTTTATCGAAAAAATTATCTCTATATATAAGCCAGTAAGGAAACTCGCTGCTTGTTAGCTTTGATTGTTTTTGTTTATTATAATAATCCATAGTAACTGAATAGCTTATTGTTGTATCTGGCCTCTTTACTGTGTCAACTAACAATGCAATAGTTTCAATCAAAACTCCTTTGAATCCTTTTTCACCAAAGTCAATTACCTTATCAATGGAATATTTTTCCACCCTATTTCGTGTTTGAGAAAAATTAGGATTGCTTAGAAAATATTTAGGTAAAATTAATGCTGTATAATCTGATATCTCAATTGCTTTTTGCAGAAAAAAGCCAGATAAATTATTTGTTACTTTATCATTAAAAATCGTAGAATACTCACTCAATCCATTATGTTTGCTCAATTTTAAGAAAGGTGGGTTTCCAATAACTAAATCATATTTTCTATCTTCAAAATTAAAAAATGGACTTAAGAAATCTTCATTTTTATAAATAATTTTAACATTCTTTGAAATATTTCTGTATTTATTCAAGACCTTAACCATTTCAATACTCTTAGGGTCAATATCGTTAACTTCAATGATCAATTTTTCAGCACTTCTATACTTATCTATTATTAGTTGCAAAAAATTTCCTACGCCAACTGCCGGTTCTAATACCCTAATAATTTTTTTATTAATGTCAGGTAAAAACTTTCCTATAGTCTCAAGTATTGAGTTATCAGTATAATACGCTGCCGTATCAGTACGCTCATTATTCACCAATTCTGCAATTCTAGATAACTCAAATATATCTAACGACTCCGGATTATCATCAATAAAGTTCAAAGCATCGTCTCTATGCTGAATGTTGTAATTTTTTATTATCTTTTTTATCTTTTTCTCGCTCAACTTCATTTAAAGCCACCTTAATATTCTTAGCTATTTTTCTCATAATCACAGTAGGGACTGCTTCACCTATACTTTGTCGAATATTAATTTCATTTTTTTTCAAATAAGCTTTCTTTTCAAAAGGTGATAAATTATTTAAAACTTCTTCTGTAGTTTCAGTCCATTTAAAATCATTAGGAATATTCATCATTCGCATTAATTCTCTTATACTGAATACACGATCATCTACTGGATGAACTGTATTCTGACTTGCCATAATATCATTTCGAGTATGAATACATGGGGCAACATTTTCCCAACGCTGTCTAGTGTATTTATCACCATTTTTCTGTACATTAGGTACAAGTTGTCCATCAACAATTTTGTGTGGTCTCTTAGTAACTTCCTTATTTTCAAAAGCAGAATGTCCAGGTTTTACATCATGAATCCAATCACGCATGTCTTCTCTATATTCCTTAAAATTATGGTAAATATCTGTTGGATAAATTTCACCCATCTTTGTCAAGCTAGGTAAATCACCAATAACTTCTTTGAGAGATTTTGATTTTTCCAAAGTTGGATATAATAAGTCAGGTGAAATACTATTTGTAAGATCATTGCGAACACCAATAACTAATGTGCGAGTCCGACTACTATTAGCTCCATAATCTTTAAAGTTAATCACTCTAGAATCATAAAAATAAAGTTTACCTAACCACTCTTGGAAAGATGTACTAATTTTTTTCTCTACATCATGATCAATACACTTAGTATTCATGAAAGATCTTACATTTTCTGAAATAAAAAACTTTGGATGTAGCTTTTTAACTATTTCTAATGCCTCGACGACTAACGAATTTTTTTCAATCGTACCATCATTTTTTTTATGATTAGCCACTGACATTCCCTGACAAGGCGCAGTAAAAATAACAACATCAATATCTGAAACATTTTCTAGCATTTTATAGTGCTCCACTGCAGTAAAAAGTTTACTTTTAGTTTCATCTTTAGTAATATCACCTAAAATATACCCATCATCATACTTAACTTTCTTATTTGCTCGTTGAACATTTAGTCTACGTTCAATCAATTCTGCAGTTGCTATTCCTTCAAATCCTTCTTGTTTAAAGCCAAAGCATCCAACTCCCGATGAACTAAATAAACTAATATAATTCATACTAAATTCCTCCCTAGCTATCCCTAAGTTCTTATATTTTACATCTATCATGCTGTACATATTATGCACCCTATAATAAATTATTTACAGATTGATTTAAATTTCTTCATTGATGATTAGTTGTAACTTTTCCTCGTAATATGGGACTATTTTATCATAGATTAAAACCATTGAGAAGGATCTGTTTGTTATTTTATATCCTCTTACTTTACAATTTAATGCAACGTCCAAGGTATTAGAAAAAACATTACCTTAACTCCAGTACAATAAAAAAGTAGACTCTATACAGAATAATTACTATTCGTTGTTTGTTGTTACTTTCCACTATAAAGTCTTAAAAACTAGTATTTTCAGGATAAAGAAAGACATCTTCAAAACTCCCCACGTTTCTTATGGTAAGGAGGCCTATATAATTATTTTTAACGAGATAGCTATTAAAGTAGATATTTCGGGAATTTTTGGTTTGATTATAGCTAATCAATTTAAAAGTTCTATTATGCTATCCTTGTTTCCTCACAAAATATGTAACATAACTAAGGCACTGAGACACATATAAAAATTGAATCTTTTTAATGCAACGTATATACTTAATTTATAAAGGAGAATTCTCCTTGTAAATTAAAATAAAATAGAGATAATATGAAGTGACCTCCTAAATTGTCAATTCTGGGATTTAGACTCAT
>CAQBRY010000112.1 GCA_948762645.1 uncultured Eubacteriales bacterium
TAATCATCATTGACATCTGGATGATAATGGAAGTCAAGATTTTCCATAAATACAAGACACATACTATTTTTCAAACTGTTCTTAATAATATTATAAATATTACCATTGATCACACCATGTTTATAATTAGGTCTTGGTGACATATCATAAACTACGCCGTTTATTTTCTCATCCCTTTTCCGTTCAAATTCCGCTAATCCCATTTTTTTATCACATCCTTTCTTGAATTAGATTATAACATAATTGTAGGTTTAATGAAAGCGTTATAAAAACATATTGTCAAATGATCTTTTTAAATTAATTGGTTCATTTTTTATTTTATAATTTTCTAAATTATATTGTAAATCTGATATTATATTTTTTAATTCCTTTTTCTTTGAAATTGAAAATACACTAAGAGATTCCAATTTTTTTTGCATTTCTTGAATGGCTTCCTCTTGCTTTTTAATCTCTGTATTATATTTTATATACGCTTCATCAAGCATATTCTTTCTTTTATGTGCTTCTTGAATATATTCATGTAAACATATTAATACTTTTCTTTCAATTTCATCATTAATTTCACTTAGTTCTGTTTCTTTACTACCATTCAGCCTTAACAATTCAATTTGCAATATCCCCAAACTTTTAAAACGTTGAAATTCTTCTTTAGTAATTATACCCTTAATTGCAAAATGGACTTCTTCTTCTATTTCTTCAAATGGCATTTCTATAATATCCTGTGTTCTTTGACTAACATTCTTCCGAATCCATACGTCTAAACATCTTCTATCACTTAGAGTACTAGCTAAAATATGATACTTTTCTTCAATAACTTCCAAATCATTTGCATACAAAAAGCGAAGTATTTCTATTTTTGTTTTCTCCTTATATAATGCTAATATAGCTGCTCCATTTTTTAATTTATCTAAATCTTCTAAATTCTCTTTACAGTAATCCTCAACCATATCAACTAACAAAGAATCCTGATAAAATTCTTTCGCAGTTACAAATGTATCAAAATCGCACCATCCTAAGTTTAATAAATTTACATATATATCTGGATTATATGGACATTTTATAAATGCTTGCTCTAATACACTTTTTTTGTCATCTACTAAATCAATGTTATTTAATATTTCTATTGACCGTTTAATGTCAAATATTTTTACTTTTGAATAATCAAATATTGAATTTTCTTGTAATTTATTCAAATATATTTCCATAAGTTCAGATACAAATATCCCAAACGCTTTTGCTATTTCTGGATAAATTTCGTACATTACTTTAATATCTTCCTTATTATGAATAGATTTCCCCTCAGATATTAACACAGCTAATGCTTGATCGTAATCCTTTGCTGCTTTTTCACACTGCCTTTTTATTGTATTTGTTTCAAATGCTTCTAATATCAATGCATCCACAATGCTACTTGTACACATTGCTATATCTGTTCCTGTAACTTGTGCATATGTAGATTTTTGAATTTCTTCTATTCCATCCGCAAAATTTTGAATTTCATTATGAAGGTTCTTTACTATTCGTTGCATCATCTTTTTATAAACTGCATCGTAATATAAAAAACCTCTATTTTCATAAACTAATTCGCTTTCTGTTATATCATATATACCATCTTCTCCTAATAATGATATAATTTTTCTCCCTTCATGTATCATTATCTCTTTTAACCGTATTTCAATATCTCCTATCTGATCATCTTGTACTCCTTCAATCGGCTTTTTCATCGTAATTAATAATTCTTGAGCAAATCTATTTTCAATCTGTTCAAATTTATTACAATAAATAACATACTTCTTTACTTCTTCTGGAAATGTATATTTTTTACCTAAAAATTTTACTATCAATTCCCCCATTGCAAATAACACCAAGCCTTTCATAGAATATCAACAATTATACCCTATATTAGTCTTACTTTCAATAGGCAACAAAAGTTTCTAAGAAAATAGATTTTATACTCATTTTACTTATTACGCTGTCGTATTAGGATATAATATATAATATTGTTTATATTCTTAATACAACAGCTTTTATTTTTTATCCTTTACTTTTTTTATATACTTGATTGTTCTTTTGCGATTCATATAATTTCATACCTATTTTTCTCCAAAAACCATTTGGTATATTCAATAATATATCTGCTAACTGTATAGTATTTTGTATTATAATGCAGGCATTAAATATAATGTTATTTTCAATATTTTCCTTATATTGTTTTTGAGATTCTATGTAGCTGTCTAATTCCATTTTATATTTTTCAAAAAGTTTTTTTGCCTCATTTTTTTGTTTTATGAGTTCTTCCTCATCTCCAGAATAAACTGCTTCTTTTATCAAATCCTGTATTTTGAAAGAATCAGAAATAAATCCATAAATACCCAATTGCTTATTCTCAATTAAATACAACTCATTATTTTTATCATAATTACAAAATCTATTCCATTTCTTTATAAGATTTTTAAGAGAATCTTCATAAATATGCCCTAAAGATAATTCATGATTATTATTTCTTTGAGTTTCATATGAAAAATCACCATTTGTAAATATATAGCCTTCTGCTGATAACATAATAACTTCAAGAGCATTTTTTATTTTATGTTTTTTATCAACAATATCCTTAACAAAAATTGGCTTAACTTTAAAATTATTCAAATTGAACTGTCGTACATACACTCCTTTTAATTTATCCATTGCTAAATTTTTTGCATTTCCTTCTAGTATTACCCGCCACTGTGAATCTGAATTTTCACTAAAAATAATATTTTCTCCAAACCTTTCTCTATACCATTGTTTGTTTTTTTCATACAGGTGCGAATCAATACCCATTTCTTGCATACAATCAAAATGAAATTTATCCTTTGAAATTATCAACTTTACATTTTCTGGATGCATTGAATATTTGCCAATACAATTCATAAAATTTGCAAACTTCTCACTTCTATTCAAAATATTTGAATTTACTCTTATGTAATTTATTGACACACTTTTCTCTTTAAATATTTCTAAAACTTCTTGCATTATATTTATATATAATGATGCCTCGCCACCACAAAAATGCAAATGATTTACTAGATAAATATTGTCAAGAAATTCTCTTATATAATTTGAATCAAATGATAAATTCTCTCTTTCTCCTTTCAAACAATGCTTACAGGTCATATTGCACCATCTTCCTATTTCAATAATTAATCTATCTATTGCATATTTTTTCGTTAACTTTTCTTTTAACATTTTACCTCCACCAAACAATATCAATTCCATAATAAAGAATATTATTTTAAAATAATTTTAAATCTTATATTTCACTAACTATATGTATTTCACGCTTTACTATCCTTTAAATTACCGACTGGCGTTGTTTGTTGCAGCATCTCTGTCGGCGACTGTCTATACGCTTCACACATAGCATAAAATGTTTTCATTACATTATCCCATTCCCATTCATTAATCCACTGTATATACGGCGCATCTCCTCTTTGTTTAACACAAATACCATACTTATATTGTAAATTCTTATACAATTCATTCCACATCTTACTAAAGGGTATCCCTGTTACAGAAGCAAGTTTTCTGATACCTGCATTAAGTTTGTTTCTGTCTTTCCACTCAAGAATGCCTTCTGCTAAAGCTTTATTGTCATTCTCTAACTTCTGAATATGACGATTTTGAAAGGCATTATATTCTGTTGTGGCTTTCATAACTGCTTCAATATTACCACTTGCATACGCCATCCCAATATTTAACATAAGATTCTTTTCTTCGTTAATATCCTGAATCTTTTCTTCGTCAGAAGATTTACCTTCTATGTTAAGTAATTGATTTCTAACCTCTCTTGCGACAGATGATTGTTGTAATAACATTCCAATTCTCAAAACAGCTCTTTTACTGAATGCTTTAAGTCCACGATTATTAATAGTCACTATCTGACCATTATCAAATGTATATGTGACGGAAGTTTGTTTCTGTTCAACGGAAGTGGGATTTATAACACTTCCGTTATAAAAGTTACTTGAAAGTATCTTTGTTCCATCACTATCAATTTCATCTCGATTTAAACCATACAGTGACTTAATATGATCGATAGAAACTTCATAATAATCTGCTATATGATTGATTGACATTAATTCAGTTCCCGGCAAAAGCAGAAGTTTTTTAACTTTTTCTAACACCTTATAATGTTTTACACACTTATCCCTTGTATTCCTGTCTAAAATAATATTGTCGTTTACTTTTTCTTTGATTTCCATTCTATCATTTCCTTTCTGTAAAAAAATTTGAATTAATAGTTCCACTTACTTTTTCTCCAAAACTTTTTACATTTTTCACGAAAATCATACTTACGATACTCATTTTCAATATTAAATTATCAAAGTGCAATT
>CAQBRY010000113.1 GCA_948762645.1 uncultured Eubacteriales bacterium
AATCTTTATTTCGATTTACTTCTTAGATTCCAACTGCATCTTTTCTAATGTTTTCATCCCAAATCGTACGAGAATCTATGTGCCCGCCGGTAATTGCATTAGAATAAATTTGGCTTCCGGTAAGTGTTTCTTCAATCCTGTCGGCTCGGATTGTATCATCAAAACGAGCGTTGTTTCCGTCGATGCTCAATGCCCCGATTTTAGCATTGCCGTTGCTTTGTAAAGCAATATTTCCGTTTGAACTTTTTATTGAATTTTCAGTGATTTGGAGAACACCCACATTACTATTATTTGAGACAATGTTTATTTTCTCTATCATATTTAAATTGCCGTTTGAATCTGATATAACTGGTCTTTTCAGATGTTCCCGACTTTTTTTGAATTTTAAAACAGTCTTTTGGATAATTCGAAAGTCTCCAATTTCAAGTGTTAAACTTGCATTTTTAAGAGTTGTATTGCTACCATTTAAAGTAAAACTATTACTCTCGTTTATGATAGTTAGCTGATTTCCCGCAAGAATTTTTTATGTTACTAAATCGGCAGCAATTTCATATGTAGTGCCATTGTGACCACTGTTTTTAAGTTCTCCGATAGCAACTTTATTTTTCTGTCAGTTATCATTAGTCATACAAATTAAATTATTTATTATCGTCATTTGGCGATTATCAAAATTACCGTTTTACAGACGTTTTCGTCCCTTAATGCCATATGGTTCCAATTGAAATTTTTGACTATTAGAACTTATGTTTTCTTGATTGGTAGCATTTAGAGTGTTCTTCATATGGTTTGTAACTTTATTATTTAAGCCACCATTTTTGATTGGAGCAACTAAACTGCTGTAATTTCTCGATACGGAGTTTGTAGCTTTGCTTTGATTAAAAAGCTCATTAAATCCCCACTGGCTGGTTTGCAATCTAAACTTATTCCTGAAAGTCATAGTGAAATTTTCAAGGTTTTCATAGTCAATATCTATTTTAAGGAGTATTGGTGATACCCATACATCTTTTTTTATTTCAGAATGAATTAAATTGCCAAGTTTTAGCTGGTTTATGAAGGGATTAAATTTTTTTATAAATAAAAAATTCACAGTATCCATACTAAAAGTGAAAGATGGCTGTGATAACTTTTTTAACTCCTTTTTGTCACGTTCCAAAAGCTGACGGCTCATATCTTAAATTTTCGGAGTTGCTATTTTATCGGTTACAACAAAGTTTGAGGAAGTAACCACTAGAGATGTCAAAAGTAACTTCTGAAGTAGCATTAAATTTAGGCTTTATATGAAGATCTGAAATATTTGAAATACTTGCTAGTTCTGCTCTATCGGGACTACACAGTGCAATCAAAGGAATTTCATAATTTTTATTGATATAAAAAGTAAATCTTATTTTATCCACTTCCAAGCCTTACGGCAAACTGACATGTTATTTTTAAATACTCAAGAAGCCCGAGACACTCAAGTTTATTAAGCCCATGATTAATGGCTAAAGCATCCCTGATTTTTGTCCTTGGAGAGATTTTTAAACCGATTAAGATCTGTTGAAGAAGTAATAACTTAATTTTGATTATCTACTGTAATTATTTCATTTGGAGATAATGAACTCTCGATTTGTAGTCAAATTTTTAATACTAAATTCCTTCTCTGATTTAGACATTTTAAATTCAATAATTGGTTTGAGTCCATAGATTTTAGCCGAAAAGTTATCAAATTTAAAATAGTTAATTACAGAACTGTCAAAAGTATAAGTTTGGGTTTGAGGAAACGTGTAAGCATAGGGAGAATCACATTCCACGCTACATCTAAGTCCAAAATATTCACCGCCGAATTTAATATCTTCGTCAGGCTTCAAAATACAGTTAAAATAAAAATCAGAATACCATTCATCTTCAATCTGGAGTTTATGGTATCCCGGATTCCCAAAAAGCCACTGTTTGATCCTTAAAAATGTGGGGAGGCCAAGAGGCTTTTCTGATACAATTTCAACAGGAAATTCTAAAACCTGATTTTCTTTTGCTCCCAAGAATAATTTTCGGGGATTTTTTATAGAAGATACACCTTGAATCTCTATTCCGGAACCGGAAGGAACCTCGTTTAGACTATTATTTATTGAGGCTAAAATTAATCCAAAATCTCTCGATGTTATCCCATCCCATGTAAAATAGCCTCCCAGAGAACTCAATTTTCAAAACCTCCTCAATAAAAAATAGCAACAAAGTTTGTTTTAAAAACTTTAAGTTGCCACTTTAAATTTATATTCACATATAATTTCTATTTATCGACTTCTTTTTTCTGTTTTTCTACTTCATCTAAATCAATCGCTTTGTTGTTGCGTACTTGATTAATCGCCGTGCCGACACATTTAAACGCTTGTGAAATTCCATCACTCGATGCAGTAAAATCCCTCGTATGTGTTGCCATTATTCCAATATTACCACTTTCCTTAACGGAATCAATATTTGCTCCTAAAAAGATAAATTCCCACTTTTCCTTTGTTTTTTCTTCTATTAATTTTTTAATCTGTTCTTTTTTAAATTCTCTACTTGCATTTTCATATCCATCAGTAATTACTACAAAAATAACTTTATTTTTTTTGACAATTTCATTGGAAGATAGTTGAGTTATTGTGCTACCAATTGCATCAAGAAGGGCTGTGCATCCGCCCGGATTATACTCTTTTCTTGTTATCTTCTCAACGTCTTTAATATCTTTACGATCATGAATTTTCTCATTATTTTGATTAAACATAACGGTTGTAACGTAGACATTGCCTTCCTTATCAGGATCTTTTTGTTCTTCAATCATAGAATTATAGCTACCGATAGTGTCGTCAGCCAAGTTATACATAGACCCGCTTTTATCAACGACAATAACAAGCTCGGTATCTTGTTTTGATTCAGCATTAATTTCCTGAGCTTTTGTAGAAACCATAAACATTGATGAAAACAAAGCACAAGCTAATAATTTGCCCAAAAATTTTAATTTCTTCATAGGATTTTCCTTTCCGAATTAAGATTTGATTATATTCTTATTATATCATTATTTTGAGTGTAAATCAAGTTGTTCTTTATCTATATTTCAATATATAGAGTTTATTTTTACATGATTTCAGCATGCTTATTAGCTGTTCTAAAAGTTAGGTCGCAGGCTCTTTTTCTAATATTTTCGCTTTCTTTTTTGAGTGCGTTAACGCGACCTTCAAGTCAGCATTTCTCTTTATATTTACGTTGCAGTAACCAAGCGAAGGCTGTACACCTCGCTCTTTGCCGACTTCTGCAATTTGCCTTTCTAGCCTGGCTATCCTTTCAGCTTTTTCTCTTTCTGCGTTATTTTCTATGGCATTTAAATTTTTGTATTCTCTCGCTGCTAAATTCAGAGCTTTTGCGGTCTCTCTGGATGAATCTGAAAAATTTTGCATAGCCCTGTTGGCATTATCTATTTGAGAGGATATGCAGGACATCTGAGCGGATGTGTCTGACATATGAGAGGATATCCGAAACATTTGATTCTTGATAGTATTCAGTGAATTTGTTACGTTTATTTGATCTGAGCTAAATTTACTTAGGGCAGAATAAGTTTTATTCTAAGCGCTTATGACAGTGTCGAAGCCATGCCACCGTCATAATCTATATTCCGCCTCATGAGATTATTGTAAAATTCCTGAGATTTACCCTCGATTAGGTTTATAGCATCAATGAGAATTTGTCCTTCTTGTTTTAGATAGTCTTCAATCATTTTAAGCCAACTATCTGTGCTGTCTTTGGACTGCTTATATTTGTTATCGAGAGATTTTTTCTGTCACTCCACTCCATTATCTTACAAGAATTTTTGTAAATCTTCCTGATCCTTTTTTAGCTTTTCTTGAAGTTCTTTGTGTTTCTTTTGTGTATGGTTACTGTCGTCAAACGGCAAAGCTGATAGTTTATTTTAAATTTTATTTATTTCAAAATTTTTATCGGGTAATTCTTTCTGATAATTATACTCGTCTTTTTGGATATCAAGAGATTTTTTTCATTAAATCAATTTTCTTTTTATAACCGTCCAGACCTTGTTTTAGTGCATCTTGGAACTGACTCAAAGAAATCAGACAAAGGATTGAGAAAAATGAACTTCTTGTTTGAGTACAAATTTTGTATCACAAAAACCAAATGAAAAATGGGTAACCTTTGTATATTTTGAGAAAGTTTCTCAAAGCTTGAGGTTTCACGAGATCCCACATAAAATCCTCGTATTTTCTGAGAGACTCTCTCTACTGCCAACCATATCCATTTTTTGTTCGATTTTTTTAAAGCTTACGCACAT
>CAQBRY010000114.1 GCA_948762645.1 uncultured Eubacteriales bacterium
ATCTAGGTTAAACATTGATAATTTTATTTTTTACTTTGAAATTAGATTGTTTAATTTGCAATATAATATCCGTAGACGAGATCAACGATGAAATGACAATAGAAAATCCTCAGTTTGGTGTAGGTAGAGTAGAAAAATTAGAGGAGTACTGTAGGAAAATTATACTAATAAGAAAAGATACAAAACTTATTACCATATCAGACAATAATAATTATAAAAACTTAAGTTATAAAAGATACTGTAATAAAACAATAGAACGTAAACATCAAAATAAAGAAATAATGAAGAAAAATAGATAATCTGTACAAAACACGATTACTAATATTGACATATTATAAAATTTCTGTTATTATAAAGCAAATATTATTTTAAGGAAGGTTTTATATGGTAAAAAATACTTTTAAAAATAAAATATTAATGTTATTTGCAAGTGCTTGCTTTATAGTTCCTATGTGTAAAGTTGAAGCCTCTGCTTTAAGTGAATATGATGAATATACTGCAAGATCTATACAAAATGAAATTATAAAGTCGTCAAAAAAAAATAATAACAGCTATAAAATTAAAACAGTACAAAATAAAATAAGTAAAAATGAACAAGAAATAAAAAAGTATGAATCAATGAGATCAAGTTTAGATTTTGAATTAGCTGCGATGATGCAAAATGAAGAATATCAAAACAGTAAATTTTATCCGGACTACTACGAAATCAAAAGAATAAGAAATGAAATTTCAAAAATAAAAAGTAAAATAACTCAAAACGAATGTAAGATAGAGCAATTAAAGTCTAAAAGAGAACAACTAGATCACGAGTACGCCGTACTATTGCAGATACAAGAAAAACAAAATTCTTATTACTACTATTAAAAATATCCTGCTAAAGTTATGTAGCTTTAGCAGGATTATATGATTCAAATAGGAAAAAATCTATTTTGAACTTAATTTACAAATCTCTAAATTTATATCTACACTATTTCTTGTAACAATCAAAAATCCAGTCTTACATTCATATATTACCGGGGAATCATTATTATTTTTAAATACTTTACATTTTCCTGAACTTATAACGGTTAAATAAGGAATATGACCAGCAAGAATTGAAACATCTCCATCAATAGATCTAACACAAACCTTGTAAACATTGTCGCTAAAAATTAAACTTTCCGGAGTAAAAATTTTAAGTAAAAAAAGATTCATAAATTTTAAGCTCCATTTTTAAATTTTATGATAACGTCATCTATTGTTCCTGCATATAAAAATAATGATTCTGGTATATCGTCATGCTTTCCGTCTATAATTTCTTTAAATCCCCGTACGGTTTCATTTATGGTAACATACTTTCCTTCTTTGCCGCTAAACTGTGAAGCTACAAACAAAGGTTGACTTAAAAAACGCTGTACTTTTCTAGCTCGGGATACTAACAATTTATCTTCAGAACTAAGCTCATCGATTCCCATAATGGCTATTATATCCTGGAGCTCTTTATATCTTTGAAGAATTCTTTGTACCTCCTTAGCGACATAGTAATGTTCATTACCAACTATTTCAGGAATTAAAATACGGCTGGTAGATTCCAATACGTCCACAGCAGGATAAATTCCAAGGGAAGAAATATTTCTGCTTAAAACTGTTGTAGTATCCAAATGAGTAAAAGTAGTTGCCGGAGCCGGATCAGTAAGATCATCCGCCGGTACGTATACGGCTTGTACAGATGTTATAGAGCCATTTTTAGTAGACGTAATTCTTTCTTGTAAAGAACCCATTTCAGTTGCAAGAGTCGGTTGATATCCGACAGCAGAAGGCATACGTCCAAGAAGTGCAGAAACTTCGCTACCGGCTTGTGTAAACCTAAATATATTATCAATAAATAACAGTACATCCTGATTTTCTTTATCTCTAAAATATTCTGCCATAGTAAGACCAGAAAGAGCAACTCTCATACGTGCCCCGGGCGGTTCATTCATTTGACCGTAAACTAAAGCGGTTTTATCAAGTACCCCTGATTCTTTCATCTCATTGTAAAGATCATTTCCCTCACGAGTACGCTCGCCTACACCTGTAAAAACAGATATGCCGCCGCTTTGGGTAGCTATATTGTTTATAAGCTCCATAATAAGTACAGTTTTTCCTACGCCTGCTCCACCAAAAAGCCCTATTTTTCCTCCTTTAATATAAGGACACATAAGGTCTATAACTTTAATGCCCGTTTGCAGAATTTCCGTTTTGCTGTCCTGGTCTTCATATCCGGGGGCACTGCGGTGTATTGACCATTTTTCTTTAGTATTAGGACATGGGAGATTATCAATAGGATGGCCGAGTAAATCAAGGATCCTGCCGAGTGTTTCTTTTCCTACAGGTACGCTGATAGGAGAACCTGTATCAATAGCTTCTATACCTCTTGAAAGACCGTCTGTTTCGTTCATTGATATACATCTTACAGTATTATCACCAAGGTGCTGAGTAGCCTCTACAATAATTTTTTTATTCATATAGTTAATCTCTATAGCGTTTAACAGCTTAGGAAGATTTTCATTTTCAAATCGTATATCTATAACAGGACCTAATATCTGTACAACTTTTCCAATATTTTTCACCATGTAAATTATCATCTCACTTCTGACTGAATTACGTTCCAGCGACTATTTCGGTTATTTCTTGCGTAATTGACGACTGACGAAGCTGGTTATAAGCAAGACGTAAACCATCAACCATTTCACAAGCATTTTTATTAGCGGATTCCATAGCAGTATGCCTGGCACCGTACTCGCTTGCGAGACTTTCACAAACAGCAGACCAAATAGTTCCGGACATATAGTAAGGAATTATTCCTTTAATACACTCTTCATAATTAGGTTCACATAAAAAATTCAATTTATTGCTTTTATTATTCTTGCAGAAATTTTGTGAATCTATTGGAAACAGCTTTACTATACTGCTGACTTGTTTTAAAGGGGAAATAAACTTTGTATATATCAAAAAAACTTTACTAAAATTATTTTCATAATATTTGTTTAATATAACATCTGAAATTTTTTTACATTCCTCAAAAGATAATTTTTCACAGCTATAAAATTTATCACTTAAAAGTATAAAATTTTTCTTAAAAAAATAATCTTTCATCTTTTTGCCAATAGGTAAAACTATATCCTCTTTAGAATTTTTAGATTCTTCAAAAAGTTTTAAAATATTTATATTATATCCTCCTGCCATACCTTTATCCGAACCAATTAATATATAACAAGAATTTTGTGAGGTGTTATTTTCCTTGCAGATAAAATTTTTCAAGTTTCTATCACTATAGATATTTTTAATAGATTTATTTAAAGAATCCGAAAATAACCTTGTCTTTTCAAGCTGAACCTTGTATTTTTGGAGTTTAGAAGATGATATCAGTTCCATAGCTTTAATGATTTGTCTGGTACCTTCAATATTTTTTATTCTGACTGCAATATCTTTAATTGAATATTCGGCCAAAATCCTCACCTCCATAAACTATCTGGATTTTTAAATTTTACTTATCATATTCTGCAACATAATATCCATATTTTTCGAATATTTCTTTAAAACAGCTCCTATCAGCCATACAAAAAAGTTCCATAACACTTATTCCTTTTTCATGAGTTAAATATGGGTTTGCACCTTTAGACAAAAGTAAATCTACTATTTCTTTTGCATTTTCAATTTTACTTTCATCATTGCTTAGTAAGACTGCAGCATATAGAGGAAGGTCACCGTAATAATCGTTTTTATTTACGTCTGCTCCCATATCAATAGTTTCTTTAACCAAGTCGATATCGCATTCATATATATAATGACATAAAGCGTCCTCTAGACTTTTGGGTCTGATGTAATCATTAATGATGGCTTGATTTGATACTGCAGATAAACATCCAAAATTATATGAACTTATAAATAATCCACAGCATAAAGATAATGATATAACCATTTTTTTAAATCTCATTATTAGTCTCCTTTAATTAATAATTAATATACAATTAATATTATACAAAGATAAAGTAAAAAAGTCAAATTTAGATGTACTAAAAGAGTATCGATTTAAAATTATACATAATTTTTTAAATTCAATATCTCTTTAAAAACTCTGTATTAAATTCTTCTAATGCTCTGACCATTTTAGATTTATTATTGTCGTCCAATTCTCCGGAAGTTTTTATACTATCCAAAACATTTTTATAATAGTTTTGAAAATACACATAAAGTTCCTGTTCGTAAGTTTTTACATCTTCTAATTTTACGTCTTTTAAATAATTATTTATCCCTGCATAAATTATAACAA
>CAQBRY010000115.1 GCA_948762645.1 uncultured Eubacteriales bacterium
ATTTGGAGTAATTCTTCTCATAGTTGTATTAGATATGTAACTGGTTTTGGCGGTTATGTATTTAATGACAGTTGGGGAAATCCACGAGTTATAAAAGGTACTTTAGAAGATGTAAGGAAAAGATATGAAGACGATAGAAATACAATAAGAAAAATAATTATTGATAAATATAACAATCATTTTGGCTGCATTAATGTTGGTAAATTTGATTTTGATAGGTTAAGAATTATCATTTCAAACGCACAAGAGAATTTATTTGATATAGATCCGAAACAGAAATCCTATCAAGCGTGGCAAAGAACCAAGGATAAACTTAAAGAAGCACAGGATATGATAAATGTGGCTTATGAAGTATCAATGCCTGCCATACATAATGAGATTTAACCATTATGAAGAATTCCCATATAGAGGCACATATATAAATATGGTTGCATGGTGTAATCAGCCAAATGCTTTTAAAAAAAAGTCATATAGGGAGTTTGTTGAATATCAGCAGTTCAAACATCAAAAAGAATGTTCTGAAACAAAATATTTAAAACAGATTGAAAGAGATATACCTGAGTTGGCGTAAAGATATTTTGATATGAAATTTATGGATTTCAAGAAAGGAATAGGTTAAGATGAAGATTCTTTTATGGGAGATAGGATTTGAACCATATAGATTAGCAAGGTTTCAATGGATATTATTCAAAATATTTAGATATAAACCTAAAAATCCTTGTGGGCATACAAAACATAGTAGAGGATATTATTGTCATTTACCAATGGATCAAAAACATTGTATAGTCGTCAATAACAAAAACAGGCATGAGATACTGTGTAAATGTTGTGGAAGCTTGAAAATGAGTAGTAGTGATTACATTAATCCAAATAATATAGAGAAATTATGGTTTTGAAACTAGAGTTTAAAGAAGAACAGAGGTAACAAAATGCATTTATTAACAGCTTTAGATATTGGAAAAGAGTGTGGTTTAACCACAGTGGGAGAATCAATATAATATTGATTTAAGGGCAGGTCAAATTTTTACATATAGTGAAATTAATAAAGAGTTAAAACAATTATATTCCGAATGGAATATTATAAAACTTAATTCAGAATTTACTTTTGATTCATCTCTTATAGAAGTAATGGATTGGATAAAAAATATAGATGTTACACTCAAAGATGAATTGGGCGATCTTCATGATGAAAGCATGGGATAAAATCCTAATGGAGTGTTTTATGGAGAATGCGGAAATATAACTTGTATAAATTGTTCGTTAAAAGGCAATGTACAATAAAGGTTAATTTTATTGTCCAAAATGTGGAAAAGAAGAAATAAGAAATAACGATCTATATCATGATGAACAAACTATTAAAAATATGAGAAGTGGATATGGAAAATCAATTACTCATTATAAATATGAATACGGAAATTATCTTGCCGGACAAATATATCTTTATGATAAAGAAATAAATAATAAAAAAAGTATAGAATATTTATTATAAGCTTTTATTAAAAGCTTATAATCCAGGTGGAGAATATTACGATGATCTATTCAATAATGACAATGGTTCTCTTTATGAAAAATCAAAATTAGTTTACGAAAATAGAAAAAATAAAATTTAAAATTAAATTGTTTTGTTTATAAAAAATAATATTTATATGGTGGAGGAATAAACATTCATAAAGTGAATGGTAAAAAGAAATGGATGGAGTACTGCTTCATGATTAGAAGTAAGTGAGGCATTAATCAATGATAAGGTGTTTTCTTATAGTAGACTCTAGCTGCGACCAGCGAGGGGCGGTGGTGGTTCAAATCCACAACTATCTTTCAGCGCAAAAGATAGGATGGCGTGATGGCAAGTACCGACTATGTAGCGTGTAAATCGTTGCCCATATATAATTATGATATAAATGAATAAATATTTTAAATATATTAAAAAAGAGAGAGGATATATAAAATATGATGATTAAATTATTTACACATATAGATTTAGATGGTGTAGGATGTGCAGTATTAGCAAAATTAGCTTTTAAAGATGATGTTGATATTGAATATTGTGATTTTAATGATAATGAGATTAATAAAAAAGTATTAGATTACATTAATCATGATAATAAAGCTTTTATTTATATTACAGATATTAGTGTAAATGAAGAAGTTGCAAAATTATTAGATAAAAGAGGAAATGTTCAATTATTAGATCATCATCCAACAGCATTAAATTTAAATAAATATAATTGGTGTAAAGTAATAACTGGATGTTTAAATGTAGATGGCATAAAAACTTCAGGAACAGAAATGTTTTATTATTGGTTAGGCATAAATGGATGTCTTGATGATGAATTAGAAAATAATAAATTATTAAAAAAATTTGTAGAATTAGTAAGAGATTATGATACGTGGAGATGGACAGAGTTTGGAGATGAAGGAATTTTATGTAAACAAATAAATGATTTATTATATATATATGGAAAAGAAAAATTTATTTCTTGGTGTATATCTAAAATATATTATAATAATTCTTTAGAATTGAATGATACAGATAAACTTCTTTTAAATATTAAACAAAAAGAAATTGATAACTATATAGAAAAAAAGGACAAGCAATTATTTATATTACCTATGTGTGGTTATAATGCAGGATTTGTATTTGCAGAAAAATATTTTAGTGAACTTGGTAATAAATTATGTAAGAAACATCCTGAAGTTGATTTTATTGTAATGATTGATATGGATGGAACTATATCGTATAGAACAATTAGAGAAGATTTAGATTTAGGACAAAAAATTGCAAAACAATTTGGTGGTGGTGGACATCCAAAGGCAGCAGGTTCACAATTTTCAAAAGAAGTCTTATTAAAAATAGTTAAATACATTTTTTATGAAGGATGAAAGCACGATTTCAATCGGTGGAGGAGGTGTTATTGTGGAGAAAGTGATCAAATATAAGTGTTCAGATTGTGGCGAATTATTTGATTCAGAAGAAAGATGTTTAGAGCATGAAGATAGACATGAAAGAATAAACAAGGCTAACGGAATGCTTAATGATGGACATACATTACAAGAAATTCAAGATGCTTGTGATATTTGGTATTCAATACCAGAACATTTGAAGAATGTAAATAAGGATAATTGTTTTGTTATATCTTGGTGGCAATGTTGTGATAAACCTGCTTATCGGATTGATTATATCTATATGGATGGTACTGTGAGAGTTTGGGGTTGTGGTTCCTGGGATGGATATTATGGTAATCCAGTTTCTCTTAACAGTAGTGATCTAAAAAATCCTCATAGTAAAGATGAATTATTCGTTGATAAAAGATACACAGAAAGATGTTTTTAAAAGTAGTTGAAACCGAAATTTTATTGAGAAAATTGGAGGCGATTTTGTAAAATATGGATGGGCAAAATTTTAGAAATGCGGTAATTGATGCTGTAAAGTATATGGCATTTTACAAAAAAGATGTTTGTACATTTCACAGTCCTATTGAAGTTGAATATGGGATAAGTGGAGAAAAGAAAAAAGTAATTCCAACTATTTGCTTTATGGAAGTTAGTAATGAGGATGAATAATGGAAAAGCAGAAATTAAGATATGGATATGAATTTATTACTTGTCCGATATGTAAATCAAAAACTTTTGATTATTGTTCTTATTCTGAATTTGGCTGGGGAACAGTAGAGCAACATGGATATTGTTGTAGATGTGGATATACGGTTGAACAAGTATATTCACCTGTTATGGAAGGATTTTTAGATATTAAAAAAGGTTTTAAGAATCCGCTTGGAGAATATATATCAAAGAATGCAAAGAAACATAAGAGGGTAAGAAGAAAGCTGAATATAAAAAATATTGAAGTAAATCCAGAATGGGTGTTTTATACTTGAAAGCGTTCTTTCAAAGGAAAAATACAAAGAGAAGGAGAATAAGATATTGAGATTATTTATTACAAAGAAGAAGTTGATCAGGAAATTTGCTGAAGAAATGGCATATCTACAGATTAGAGCGGATTGGTGGTTTTATGTAGCCAGTGGAGATAAAGAAGAAAATCAGAATATGTCAAATAGCCAGTTAGAGGGTGTTACAGAGTTACGTTGCATTTGTAATGATTTAGGTATTTTGAATGAGGTTTATGAGGAAGCTTATAAGATTTATGATTTCAGAAATAGCGGAAAGAAAAACCATATTGCAGATGTCGAATTGATTAAACGATTGGACAGAGAATTTTGTGAACCAAGGAAGAAGAAAAGACCATTAATATAATAATGAATAGATAAGTATAAAAAA
>CAQBRY010000116.1:0-3360 GCA_948762645.1 uncultured Eubacteriales bacterium
CTTGAAGTTCCAACGGAATAGGGGAGTGACGGCCTTGTTTCAATATTTCCACGATTCTTTCTCCCTGATTAATACGTGATTTAGTATCTTCATCAAGGTCAGATCCAAACTGGGAAAACCTTTCGAGTTCACGATATTGAGAGTAAATTAATTTAAGATCACCAGTTAGTTTTTTCATGGCTTTTATTTGAGCGTTACTTCCGACTCTGCTTACAGATATTCCAGGATTAATCGCAGGAATAATTCCTTTATTAAAAAGTTCGGTTTCTAAAAAAATTTGACCGTCTGTAATTGATATAACGTTAGTTGGAATGTATGCAGACACATCCCCGGACTGCGTCTCTATAATAGGAAGAGCCGTTATAGATCCTCCCCCGCATTCAGGACATATTCTAGCGGATCTTTCTAGGAGCCGGCTGTGAAGGTAAAATACGTCCCCTGGATAAGCTTCACGTCCAGGAGGTCTTCTCATAAGAAGTGAGAGCGTCCTGTAAGACACAGCGTGCTTAGACAAATCATCATATATAATTAAAACGTCTTTTCCTTCATACATAAAGTGTTCAGCCATAGCACACCCGGCATAAGGTGCAATATACTGAAGAGAAGGTAACTCACTTGCAGTAGCACTAATAACGGTCGTATAGTCCATAGATCCAAACTTTTCAAGGGTATTAACCAGCTGTATAACTGTAGAATTTTTTTGTCCTATTGCTACGTATATGCATATTACATCCTGATTTTTTTGATTTATTATAGTATCCAAAGCTATTTCAGTTTTACCGGTTTGTCTGTCTCCGATGATAAGTTCACGTTGCCCTCTGCCGATGGGTATCATACTGTCTATTGCCTTAATTCCGGTTCTAAGTGGCACACTTACAGATTTCCTTTCTATTATACCCGGAGCAGTATTCTCTATAGGACAATACTTATTAGTATTTATGAGACCTTTTCCGTCGATAGGCTTGCCTAAAGGATTAACAACTCTTCCAAGCAAAGAGCTGCCAACCGGAACAGAAACAACTTTTCCTGTACGTTTAACGGTGCCTCCCTCTTTAAGATCCAGAGTATCCTCGAAAATCACAACAGAAACGCTGTTTTCCTCTAAATTAAGAGCCATGCCGTATTTGCCGTTTTCAAATTCTATTAATTCATTCAATATACAGTTTTCCAGTCCGCTAACCCTTGCAATACCATCTCCAATTGCAATTATAACACCTGTTTCATCCTGTTTTATTTTATGTTCATAATTTTTTATTTGAGATTTAATAGTTTTTATTATATCTTCAGGATTTGTTTTCATATACTTTCACCCACTTTCTTATAAATTAGTATTATTAGTTCCTAAATTATAGTGTAGCTGCTTAAAATAAATTTCTAAACTAAGATCTATACATTTTCCTCCGTAGGATATTTTTATTCCTCCTATAAGTGAGCAGTCAATTTTATTTAAAATAAAAACCTTTTTTTGAGTTAAAGATTCTAATTTTAAAGTTAACTTTTTTATTTGTTCTTGCGTCATACAGACAGAAGTATAAGCTGTAACAATCAAGATATTATTTTTTTTATTATAAATATTTTCATATTCTCGAAAACAGTTTTTAAAAATGTATACATGCTGATTTTCTACAACTACCTTTAAAAAATTTAAAAGATGATTATTTATCTTAAATTTAAAAGTTTTGTCGATAAGATCGACCTTTTCACTTTTACTTATAACATATGAAGAGAGTATTTTAATGTATCCGGGATTGTCTTCAAATATTTTTGACAGCTCACTAAATTCATTAAAAATAATATTTTCTATATTCTCTTCCTCTGCAAGCTCAAAAAGTGCACGAGCATACTCTTTTGACAGATTTTTCATTATTTTTATCCTTCATACAAATTATCAATAGCGGAGCTTATGAGTTCATTGTGAGCATCAGCAGTGATTTCTCTTTTTATTACTTTTTCAGCTAAACTAATTACCATTTCAGAAATTTCATCTTTCATTTCTAAAACGGCGTTACTTTTTCTGATTTCAATATCTTTCTTTGTCTGTTTAATAAGGGAAGATATTTTTTCATTGGTATCATTTATCATATTTCGGCTGACAACATCAGCTTTTTTAATAGCCTTGCTTACAATTTCACTAGCTTCTTTATCCGCTGTATTAAGTTTTTCTTTATAAATATTTTTATCATTTTCGGCACAAGATAATGCTTTTTTAGCATCGAGATAAAAAGTATCTACTTCATTTTGTCTTTTATTCAGGATGTTGTTTACGGGATTAAAAAGAAACTTCTTAACTATAGCAGTTAAAATGAGAAGGTTCCCCATAGACATTATAATATGCCAAAAATCAACAGTTATAAAATCCAAATATTCAGTCATAACTAATCAAACTTCCTTCTAAAAAAGCATTTAAAGCATACCAAGAAACATAGAAGGTATAACGAAAAGAAGTAATATTGCAACAACAAACCCATAAATTCCGGTAGTTTCAGCAACAGCACATCCCATAAGCATAGTAGAAGTTACAGACCCCTTAGATTCCGGCTGACGAGCTATAGCCTCGCAAGCTTTTCCGACTGCATAACCTTCTCCGATACCGGGACCAATACCAGCTATCATAGAAAGTCCGGCCCCTATAGCGCAAGCTGCTAAAATAATTGCTTTTTCCATAAAATATAATCTCCTTTAAAAAATAAATTTATTCTTTAACATTTGCCGCCATTTTTATATAAACCATAGTAAGCATACAAAAAATAAAAGCTTGTAATAAACTGCTAAATAAATCAAAATATATGGATAAAACAGCAGGTAGTCCCAACTCAAATATGGGAATTTTAGAAAGAAATCCCGGTAAATTACCTAAAGCCAATGAGCTAAGTGAGGAAAGCGATCCATAAACCAAAGAAGATATTACTACACCGGATACTATATTGCCAAAATGTCTGAAAGCCATAGAAACAGGCACAGCCACATCACTTAAAATATTAAACGGAGTTAAAAGTACAATAGGCTTAGTATAACTTTTTAAATAGCCTAAAAATCCCATAGACTTAATTTTATAATATATTATCATCATAAAAACTAATATTGACCAACCTAAAAGAGTATTTATATCTGAAGTGGGCGGTTTAAATGTTAGAAGCGATGAAAGGCTTGAAAAAGCAGACAGCATCATCAAAGAGAATATAAATGGTGAAAAAAATTCAAAAACTTTACCCATATTGGATTTAACAAAATTCTGAACTGCGGTTACAATATATTCGGCTACGATTTGTTTTTTGCTTTCAGGACGTACTTTCAAATTACTAGATAACCAAACACACGAAATAAAAATAATAAATATAATTATCCAAGATATAACTTGTA
>CAQBRY010000116.1:3370-4220 GCA_948762645.1 uncultured Eubacteriales bacterium
TCCGTAATTTTAATCCCTAAAAATTCAAACAATATTCTAGCACCAGTAACTTCAACATTCATAAAAAATAATCACTCTTTATCATTTTAAATCTTTTCTGAAAATAGGACTAAACATATAATATATTTTTGGGAAAACCAGAGATAATAACACTACAACAGCATTAAATATCGGCAATACAACACCCAAGGCAACAAAAACAACTAGAGAAAGTATTCTAAATCTATAAGAATATCTAATATCTTTTTTTGCTTCTTCCGGATCTTGACTTAGAGCTTTTTGAATTGTAATTCCTAAAAATAAAAAATTAAGGACAGCTAAAATCCATCCGTATATTGAGCCAAGTAATACAGTATAATTATATTTACCAACTGCCAAAAAAATTATTTGAACCAAAACACTAAAGCATACAAAGGCTATCGACATATACTTTACTTCTTTAACTACTACCTTATCTAACTTCATCAAAACACCCTACCAATTAAATAAATTTATATATTCCTAATTAATATTCATAAAAATAAATTTAAAATAAATAATATTTTTATATATAACGAAATGTATTATACCACCTAATTTAAAAAAATCCATATTTAATTTATTAATATTTTTGTCATTAAAAATTAAATACGGAAGGTGTTTTTTAATACTATTATAAAATTAATAATATTTAGTCGTTGATCCTTGTGATGTTAGAAATACTAAAATACAATATAATAGAAAACATAACGATGGCAGGATAAGCTATAGAAATAAACTATTACTTACTACCATTTAATTTTATACATTAAATAAAATGTCGAACATTTTTTCAGGACAATTTAGAAATTGTTTAGTAATTATATAATGC
>CAQBRY010000117.1 GCA_948762645.1 uncultured Eubacteriales bacterium
GATGAAATAATGGTAAAAATGTGATATAATTTTAAATGATAATTTGTAGTTATCCTTTAAATTTTAGTAACTGTTATAACAAAAAAGTTATTTGCCGTAAAATATAGAAATAATTTAAAAAACTTAGTCTAAAGTTAATGTTTTTTAAATTATTCCGAAAATATAAAGACTTTTGAAAGGAAGCAAAAATGTATTTAACTCAGTATGATGACATCACCCTAGAGCTGGCAGTTAGTAATTTATCAAATCATGTAAATAATAAAGATGTTTTTATGTTAGAAAAGAAAAATATAGGAATAGGAGCTGTAATTATAGGTGATTTGTCAAAAAAAATGTATCGTCGTTCCTATTATAAAGATTGTATATTTGATTCTACAATTTGTAAAAGCATTGGATTTTCGGGCTCAAAATTTATTGATACAACTTTTAAAAACTGTGACTTAGAAAATGGCAACTTACATTCTTGTGATTTTAGGAATGTATCTTTTATAGGAGGCGAAAGGCAATTTAAGATTAGAAATGCTGGCTTTCATAAAAGTACATTTACTAATTGTATTTTTCATAATTTGGAGATTTTCTCTTGTGGATTTACAGATACAGTATTTTTTAATACAACATTTACTGATTGTGCCATAAAATTGTCATCGCTTGAAAATGCTCAATTTATTAACTGTCGATTTATCAATGTGAATCTTTCAACTTTAAATTTGGAATATGCGGAATTTGATAATATATTTGCAATAGATACTATTTTCCCATTTATTACAATTCCTTCTGCATTTGGTTTATTACAACAATTGCCATTATTAGCAGATAATAATATGATATATTCTGCCGGAAATAATGAACATCGATTGTCGATTTCAGAGTATTTAAAATTACTAAAAGATTTTGAAATTTTTTACCATAAACAAGAAAATTTTTATGCTTTATCTAATATATACATTTCAATGAATAGAATAGATGAGGCGTATGATGCTATTACTGCAGGTATATTAAATACTATCAAAATAAGAGATTATAGAATACTGCATCATTTTTGCAGATTAGTTTATTTAAGTAATATGTTTACAGTTAAACAAAGGAGAAATTTGTATGAGAATATTAGCCAATGGATAGGGCATGAGAATTTATCAATATCTGAATATCATAACTATCAGATATTTATCAGTCCTGTTCGGGATATGCTTCTAAATAATGATTACAATAATCCAACTTTATATTTTAATCTTAAAACTAATATTAATCCAGACGAAAAGAAAAAACAGGTTGTTCTTCTGACAGTGATTGATGATATTTTATCTTATTGTAATGTGTCTTCAAGTTCAATAGAATTACGACACAACTCAGCTTATATTGATTTTTTAACTGTTGTATGTGAAAATTTTGCACAATTTTCTCAAGTTTTAATAATGATATACAGCTCGTTAGGTGGAATAGGACTTTTTGCTACAGGTATTAAAAAAATTATAGATATTGCTCAAACTACAGTGCTAAATCACGATCAACATATTTTGAATAAGATGGAACAAAAAAAATTGGAAGTGGAAATATTATCAATTAAACAAGAAAAGGAATACAAGGAAAAAATGGATAAATTAGAATATAATAAAGCAGTTTTGGAATTGCAAAAATTAAATTCCGAATTAGAAAATATGCATATGGAATCCAATAGAAATAATCAAATTTTATTAGAAAATGATGTTCGAATTTCTGTAGGACATACTTCTAGAAATTTGAATATTGCACCTATACCAGAAATGATGCAATATAACCAGTAACACTAAGGCAGGTAATTAACCCTGCTCTAGTGTTATTGCTAATGTGTTATTTTGACAGCTTGGACAAGATGGACCGAGAAAAATATTATTTTTTTTGCAAATCTTGTCAGCCTCTATATAAAGATTATATATATCTTCATTTGAAAGTTGAACAATATTTGGTAATTTGCAATTTGTTGTTGGTCGAAAAATAGATATCATTGGTTGAATACCTTTTGATGCTAAACATTTTATTGCTAATAAGGTATTTTGACTATTTTCAAGGCCAGCTATTAACATAGATCTAACATTCCCTATTTTGTTAATTCTTTTATTTGCATAGTCTAATTTAGTTAAGTAGTCTTCTAATGAAATTTTTCCTTTTCCTGGCATATATTCTATTGCTAACGCTCTATCCCAAAGTTCAATATTAAAGGCAATTTCATTTACACCTGCATTAATATACTTATCAATATAGTTTATATCATTTGGAGGAAGACACATAAGATATATTGGTTTTTGAGTTTTAGAACGAATATATTTTATAACAGGTAAAATTATATTTTGATCTGTTGAAGGATCCGCAGAACCTCCCCCTATTAAAATATGCCTAAAAGTTTCGTTTTCTATACAATAATCGATTACTTCTTCAATATCGGTCATATCGTAACTATCATTTTGTAATGAAACTTTGTATCCTGGACAGAAAAAACAACCGCTGTCATTTTTTTTAAAAAAACATCGACGTTCAGGCTTAATTCTCAGTCTATCTCCACTTATGAATGCAATTTTCTCATATGGTATACCATTTCTAGTTTTTAGTTGTTTAATACTTTTAGAAAATTCTAAACCAATTTGACATAATTCCTCTTTATAATACAGTAATATGAATTTATCATCTCTAATCCCTATGGAAAAAGGAGATAATGATGACAAATTTATATTTAAAGGAGCATTTATTCTTAAATAATCAAAAAGTATTATATCTATGGAATAAAAAACCGATTCATTGTATCCGCCAGATGAATTGATTTTCTTTATTGCTTCTGGTAAAAGTCGTACACCTTGATTTAGTAAAGCAATTTTTAATCTTATGAGTGATTCAACAGTATTTTTTAATGGCAAAACAACATCAAGAAAATACTGTATGGGAATATTGGGATGCAAATGTAGGGTATAATCTTTTGAACAAGATGATATATGCCTATTCCAAACTGCTTGATATAAATAGGTTTCATCATTGTACTCTTTATCTTTGTATCCATCCTTAATTATATATTTTACCTCTAAACATTTCTGCAAAAGAGATATTTTATCCAGATATTGTTTTCGATTATCCTGTTTTATTTTTATATATCTATAGAAACTATAATTTACATCAATATTTTTTAGTTTTTCAGGTAATAATATTTTACTTCCGTTAAATGCGGAAATCTGTAATTCTTGTATACATGGTAATCCCTGCTCTTCTAAAGCAATGTTTAATAAAAATGTAGAAGCCTGAAATCGAGGGTTGATTTCAATAAAATAAACTTCCTCATTGTGAATCAAATAATCAATACCACATATTCCTTTATATCCAATTCCTTGCAATAAATATCCAATTTTCTCTGAATAATAATTTATTTTTTCTTGGTATGCTTCATCAATATTCTTATAATTAATAAAATCGGCACCAGAATATATCAATTTGTTTTTGTATTTTTCAATAATCTGTGTTGAGGCCGGAAGAGTTATAATATCAGTATCTGTTATAAGCAAATGATTATTAACAGAAAATGAAGGATACGCATACGGTGAAACTAAGTATAAGGTTTCCTTTTTTAAATTAACTGTAACTTCCATATAATTTTGAGAGTCTATTAAAAATGTGCCTTGTCCGCCAGATGATGTGGCTTCTTGTACAATAAAAGTATGGCAATTGGGAAAAAGACTCCATAAATTATTTATATGGCACTCTGCTCCTGGTAAAAGAACAAATTTTAAAACTGGCATATGATTGGAAAGCCAGAGTCTAGTATTTATTTTATTATTTAAAAAATCCAAAACATTTTTTGCATTCAAACAAATAAAATTATCTCGAAAATTTGGGTGTGATTTTAAAAGGCTATATGCCAAAGTAGAACTATAAAATAAAACTTCACAATTTTGACTAACTAGAATTTTTTTCAATTTTTCAATTATAAATTCATTTCTTAGCTTGTTATCAATATTTCTCGTATCAAACTCTTTGCAATATGATATATTTCCGTTTTCGTTGCTTCCCCATGAAGTAATTGAAGATACGAATAAATTGTTAGTTTTAAAAATTTCAGATTCTCTGTGACCGATCCAAATATATTTATCCATAAGTGATATTCTCCTATGTTATATTATTTACTAGAAATTGGTTGATTGCTAAATCTAACGGATAACTACAAATTATCATTT
>CAQBRY010000118.1 GCA_948762645.1 uncultured Eubacteriales bacterium
TTAATCTTATTTCGGGGATATTTGTGTCTAAATCTTCAGGGATATTTACTTTAATTTTTATATTTTTTTCAAGCAAGAGAGGTTTTAAATCTTTAAGGATTTTACTTGTCAGAAGCGCTATATTACATTTTATATCTAAGCGGGTTTGAGATTCATTTTCAATTTTAGAAATTTCGAGTATATCATTAATAAAATTTAGTATATTTTTAGATTCCTTATCTATCATATCGTAAAATTGTTGTTTGTTTTTTTCCTGCACTTTATTATTTTTAAGGAAATCTATAGAGGCCATTATGGTAGTTAATGGATTCTTTATGTCATGAACTATTTGTGAGATATCTAAAATAGGCTTTTGATTTTTTTTAGAATTAAAAGTCATAAATTCGTACCTTTCTTAAATAAAAATAGTATTAAAATAAATTATATCTCACATTTTAAAAAATATGAGATATATTATAAAATATTTTAGATTTCATCTTCAGTTGCACATCTGTAGCCCATTCCACGTACTGTTTTTATATATTTAGGCTTGTCTGCCTCATCTTCGACCTTTTGCCTTAGGTATCTTACATGTACATCTACTGTTCTTGCATCTCCGCAGTATTCTACATCCCAAACTTTTTCCATTAACTGATCTCTTGTAAGGACTCTTCCTTTACTTTGAATCAATATAGTTAACAGATCAAATTCTTTCATTGTAAGATCGAGTAGTCTATCGCCTTTGGTTACGGTTCTTTTTGCCAGGTTGACCGTAAGATCACCAATGCCTATTATTTCATCATTAGATGAGGAAGGATTAGTGTAATCTTTTCTGCGAACGACAGCTTTTACTCTTGCACATAATTCCTTCAAGCTAAATGGTTTAGTAATATAATCATCTGCACCCATTTCCAAACCAAGAACGCAATCTACTTCTTCGCTTCTGGCGGTAAGTAGTATTATAGGAACAATTTTTGTTGTTTTATCTAGCTTCAGTCTTCCACAAACGGTAAGACCGTCTAACTCTGGCATAACCCAATCTAGTACTATAGCGTCCGGCAAATGTTTTTGCACAGCCTTTAATAGATCAGCACCATTAGAAAATTCTTGAGTTTCAAAGCCTTGTTCTTTTAAAGCCAAAGCAGCTAATTTTCTTATATTTGGCTCATCGTCAGTAATATAAATTAGTCCTGGTTTTGATTCTGTCAATGTCAACACATCCTTGTTAAAAAAATATATAAAAAACCTACATGTAGAATTATTAAAATATAGTCTTAGCTTATTTTAATATAAATATAACAATATTGCAGGCTTAAATTTTGAAATATTTAAACGTATAACAAAATTTTTTCAAGATAAAACACAAAAATAATTTTCTAAATTTATTATAATATTCAAAATTCTTCTAATATTTTATAATATAAAAAAATATTTTACAAAACATTATAAACATTTATTAGTTTTACCAAGTTAATATTATAATATAAATATTAATTAAATACAACGTTATTTATTAAATATTTTAAAATTATATTTTGTAATGTTAAAATTTTGGTCAATAGACATATTACCAGTTGTTTAAATTAGACTTTTTTAGTGAATTTATTAAATTTTTTCTTAAATTTGGATATTTTGATTCTATTAAATTTGTTAGATTTTTAAAATTCTCACGTTCTGTGTGGCCGTCCATAGGGCAATTACTTTTACATGTGGGCAGATTATAATTAAATATAAAATTTTTAATTTCTTTTTCATTGCATAGAATCATGGGTCTTATCATAAATAAATTACGTCTTGATAAGTATGATAAAGGAGAGAAACATTCTAATTTTCCATTGTGAAAAAGATTCATTAAAAAAGTTTCAATAGCATCATCCTGGTGGTGGCCTAAAGCTATTCTTTGACAATTATGTTCTATACAAACAGTATGTAGGATACCTCGCCTCATTTTTGCGCATAGACTGCAAGGACTTCTTTCTTTTCGGATATCAAATATTATTTCCCATAAATTTGTTTTTTTTATAATATGCTGTACATTTAATTTTTCACATAATTTAGAAATACTGGAAAAATCAGTTTTCTTGTTGTTAAAACATGGATCCAATGTTATTGCAATGACTTCAAATTTTTTTGAGTAATATTTTTTTATTTCGCAAAGAGCTACTAATAATGCTACAGAATCTTTTCCGCCTGATAATGCAATGGCAACTTTGTCATTATCGTTTATCATACTGTATTCATCCAAGGCTCTTCTTACTTTTCCAATGACATTATTCAAAACATAACCTCTTTGATTTTTTAAACATTAAATCTAAATAAAACTACATCGCCATCGTTTATAACATATTCTTTGCCTTCAGATCTAACCAATCCTTTTTCTTTCGCGGCAGGTATTGATCCACATTTAATAAGATTCTCATAAGATATTACTTCTGCTCTGATAAACCCACGTTCAAAATCAGAATGTATTTTTCCGGCTGCTTGAGGAGCCTTGGTACCTTTCTTTATTGTCCATGCTCTGACCTCTGGTTCTCCGGCTGTAAGATATGATATTAGCCCTAATAGTTCATAACCTGAAGAGATTAGTCTTTCAAGACCGGACTGTTTTAATCCCAGTTCAGACAAAAATTCCAATTTATCTTTTTTGTCCATTTCGGATATTTGAGCTTCAAATTCAGCACATATAGGAAGTACACTAGCTTTTTCTTTTTTTGCGATTTCTTCCACTATTTCATACAATTTATTATTTTTAAAGTCTGATTCATTTAAATTGGCTGCATATATTACAGGTTTATATGTAAGTAGATTAGCTTCGGATATAAGATGTTTTTCATCATCTGTAAATTCCATTAATCTGGCAGGAATACCATTACTTAAATTTTTAAGCACTCTGTTCCAAAGATTTAAAGTGTCTTCCATGGACTTATCAGATTTTAATAGTTTCTTTGTTTTTTCTATACGTTTTTCTATTAAATCTACGTCTGATAGTATTAACTCTAAATTTATAATTTCAATGTCCTTTTGTGGATCAATACTTCCATTTACGTGAATTATATCACTGTTTTCAAAACATCTGACAATATGAAGTATGGCATCGACTTCTCTTATATTTGCAAGAAATTTATTTCCGAGACCTTCTCCTTTAGACGCTCCTTTAACAAGTCCTGCTATATCTACAAATTCAATAGTTGCGGGAGTAATTTTTTTGGGATTATAAATTTCTGCAAGTTTTTCGAGTCTATAATCAGGTACAGACACTATTCCTACGTTAGGGTCTATAGTACAAAACGGATAATTTGCAGACATCGCTTTAGAATTAGTAATTGCATTAAATAGGGTACTTTTACCCACATTAGGTAAACCCACTATTCCTATTTTCATATTATGTCTCCTTGATATTAGTAATATTAAAGTATTGTATTTTATAAAATGATTTTTTACAATATTATAATTTATTTTGATATTAATTCAAAGTATTACTATATAGTTAGAGTACAAAAAATAAACACCATATTTTAAGGTAATATGGTGAATTAAAATTTTATATTTACATTATTTTTTATTTTTTGTATAGCTTTTTCCTATTCCCATTGGTAGGGCACCTAGTAATGGATCTACGCTGTTATCAACATGATCTATTGCGTGTGCAGCAACACCCATTAAGCCTGCAGCCTCACTGGCAAGACCTGGCACTTGACGATCTACGGTAGATACTAGATTTCCTGCACGATTCATTGTATCGGAGGCATAATCTGTTAACTGGTCAAGATTATTTGTAACCTGAGATACAGAAGATGTTAACTGATCAAGATTATTTGTAACCTTGTATACCCCGTATAGCACAGCAACACCTGTAGCTAGTACAGCAGCACTTTTTGATAGTGCATATACACCGTCATACCATTTTCCTCCTGCGATATTTTCCAAAGTAGCATCTTCTACTTTACCGTTTTTATTTTTTAAACCCTCTGCTACTTTTTTAGCTTCTTTTACTTGATGTAATGATATATTTATATTTTTAGTACTTAAAATATTTTGAATTTCCTCATCAGTAGATGCAGACGATATTTTTTCTAAAAATTTGGTATCTTTTATGATGTCCTCTAATTTTGTCATA
>CAQBRY010000119.1 GCA_948762645.1 uncultured Eubacteriales bacterium
AACTATAGATATGAGCAAAAGAATTATCGTCTTTTAAAACATCTATGTCTGAAAGATATTTAAAAAGAAATACTTCCACAAATGTATATAAAGACATTTTGGAAGAAGCAAAAGTCATTCTCTTTAAAATACCTGCTATTTTCTTCGCAAGGTCTGTAGGGTCAATATCTTTTGTCTTAAGAATAGTATTATTTACATCTGAAACCGAAAGGGCTACGAGGTCAATAAAATCTGCCAACTTCTTTGCTTCAGATTTTGGTTTTATTTCTCTTTTTATCGTATTTCCAGTTTCATCAACAATATAGCTTCCAGTTTTTGGATTTAGCCAAATAAAGGTATCTCCATCAGAAACAACATATATTTTTGCTCCTATCTCTTTTGCAACATCAATTTCTTGTTTGATAGCCTTTTGTTTTTTTGCCTCTGTATCAAATTCTGTAGGTTTCTTAAATTCTATGAAGACTACAACCTCTTTATTTTTGTTTACAATAAGAACATCAGGCTTCTTACCTAAGTTCTTTGACATTTTTAAAGCTTTTAATTCTTTTGAGTTAATTAGGTCATTGATTGTAGTGGCACCTAAACTTAAACAAGTGTATTTATCTAATATAGTTACTGGTATGGAGTATAGATTATTTTGAATTGTTTGTTCTGACATCTCTACATCCTCTTATCGTAAATTTATTTATATCATTATACAGCAAAAGAGTACAAAAATCTATTCAAAACGTTTGTTCTAATTCGTTATCAAATGTCTTGAATATCATACTATAATTTTTTGTGTATTGTGGAGATACACTTTTCGTACATTGTGGAGATGTACTTGATTTATACTTTGTGGAGAAGTATAATGAAATAAAAACAGGAGTAATTAAATTAGTTATGGTGTATGAAAAAGTAACTTATATGTGTCCTAAATGTAGCAGAGGTTATTTCTTTAATAATGCAGAAGAATTTTCAACAATTTGTCCTGAATGTAATGTTGAGATGATATCTATAGGTAAAAAAATTACTTCAACAGAACAGGAAGAAAAAGAAGATATAAAATGGAAAAAGACATTACAACAACCATCAAAATTGGTTAAATGTCCATATTGTAATTCAGTAAATACTTCGAAGATTACAACAACATCCAAAGTAGTTAATACAGCAATTTTCGGACTATTTGGTACAAAAAGACATAAACAATGGCATTGCAATCAATGTGGTAGTGATTTTTAATATCAAAATAATTAAGGAGAAATCTATGAGCGTAAGAATTTTCTCATGTGGCAATAATTTAGAAAATCTTAATATATGTATCAACGAAAATGTAATTGGATTTCGCAGAATGCATAATGATATACTTTATGATGATATAGTGTATATCGTTATAAAAAAGGATAAAATAAGTCATTGTTGTGCAAGAGCGATGATTTCTAATCCTACGGATTATATTCCTTGGGAGCAGCCTGAACTTTATGTGTTGTGCTATCGAATTAAAAATATAGAATTTTGCAAACCATTTTCTTTAGAGTTTCTAAAAAACACCACCGCTGGAAATTATTGGGGAGTGAAGTATATAAGAGGATCACATCCAATAAAAGATGAAGATGCTTTATTTGTGTTATCAGAAACCTTTAATAAAAACATTATTAATAAGTTTCATCAATTTACTGACACTGATATTAATCCACCAAAAGGTAAAAGAGGCAGAAAAAAGAAGATTGATTTTGAAGATAATAATCGTATTACGGATGAAGTGCAAAACGAAGAAGATGAGGAAGATAATTCTTTCATAGACATTATGAGCACTTTTAAGGTTGTCAAATTTAAAAATGAAACCGATGAAAATTATGGATTAGAGAATTTGGTGAATAATAATTTTTATAAATTATTTAATCACATTCAGGAACAAAATAGCATATTAATCCCACAAAATAGAATGTTTTCTACTAAAGGAAAAGAAGGAGTAAATGGTATCATAGCTATTCCTGATGCGGTTTTAATATCATTTGATAAAGAAGATAAAAAATCTTGTATGAAATTAAATATCATTGAATATGAATGTTATGGTGAAGATAAGGTTACTTCAACAAGAAAATTTGATTATTTAAATAGCCATATTATACCTCAATTGATTAGGTTTGCTTCTACATTTAGTGTTGTTACAGATGCTTCTATAAGAGAAAAAACAGTTGAGTCATGGATAGATAATATAGTTAGTTACATAGACAAAGATCATGCATTGGAAAATAAGATTTATACTTGGTTAAAAGAAATTAATCCACAACTAAGAAATTCACATATTTTTGATAAGTTTAGAAAGGAAATAAAAAAATCTTTCAATAATAATATTCGTATCATGCTTATTATTGATGAACTAACTGGCGAACAACGCGAAACAATAAAAAATATTATCAATTCTTTTAAATTAGAAGGGAACGCAAAAGGTGCACCTTGTCATATAGAATTTTCTGGTTGTGTAGTAAGATTGGAATATATGTTAAATTATGACAGTTCTTCAACAAGTAAATATGCATTATCTATTCAGGATAATTAAATAGTTATTAGACCATAATAATCACGTCCTTTCAATAATATAATGTGTATTTTATCATACACACAAAAAAGAGCCTTATGCATAGTGTAAGACTCTTTTTCTATAAAATTAATAACAAATTAAAAGAGCAGATGTTGTACACCACCTGCTCCTGTGTTTTTGAATACTAATACAAACTGGTCAAAATAAGTCTGTACGATTCATAGAAAAATCTCTCTTTTAAACAAAGATAGGCATTTCATGCTTTATGATTAATATAATCAATCAGCAACGGCTTATCTTCTATGAAATATATTATACATAATCTATCATTTTGTGTCAATACCATTATTATATTTTTTGATTTTCATTTTCAATTCATTATTTTCTTGTTTTAATTGTGAAATTACCTTTTTTTGATCCATTATTTGTTTTTGAGATTTTTCTTTACGTTTTCTCAAATTGCAAAGTTCCTGATATAATTGTGGAAATTCAATTGAACATAATTGTTCTTGTATCTGCCTTAAAATATCTTGATTAATCAATCCAGTTTCTTTATCAATTCTTCCTGGTGAAATAAATTTTGCATCATTTAGCTTGAGAACACAATCTTTTCCAAAACCTTCAGATGCTAATGCCTGTCGATACTTTTTACTAGCGGTAGGGTTATTAACAGGATGATAACTGTTTGAAAAATATCTATTGCCGGATGTCATAGGTACAATAAGTATTTTTCCATCCTTTTTCCCTATACAAAGTCCATGATGAAAATATGCCAATTCATCAGAAAAGGTATTACCAAAGTCTAGGTAATAAATAGTTCCTGGATTAATAACGATTTTTTTGCCATTATCATCTAAAAAATCTGATCGGCTATTATGACGTATCCAATTTGAATCACTTAATATTAATGATGCAGCATCGTATGCACTCAAAATTTTAATTCCCTTAATATAATTTTCCATTAATTGAATTGCTGCTAATATTATGGATGAAGTTTTTCTGGCTTCTCTGTTTTTATTATCTTGCGTATTTTCACTAAATCGTTTAATATTATGTATATCGCCCCAAAACATATTTTCAGAATTTCTCATTATCTTGTTATCTCCACAATTTTATTTGACTACATTATATACCCTTTTTTGACAAAATTCTATCAGAACATACGTTTTGATTTACCAATAATGTTGAAATATGTGGATTGATCTGGTATTAGGTGTAATTAGTGGTTTGGCTATGATAGGGTTTTAAATATAATTTTTAAATAAGGAGTTGGTTAAAAATTAATAAAAATGATATAATATTATTAAAACAAACAGAGTTTACAGTTAACAAATTATATGAAGAATATCAAAAATTTATGAAAATATCATTTAAAATGCCTTCTTTTAAAATAAAGTTGATTGAAGCAACAGCAGGTAGTTTTGCAAATATAAAGAATATCAATGGTCAATACATTTTAAGTATTGATCGATTTTTGTGTAAAACATCCTTTGCAAAGCATATATTATAC
>CAQBRY010000120.1 GCA_948762645.1 uncultured Eubacteriales bacterium
GGGTTCATCCAAACCACCGGCAGAGCCGGTGGTCAAGCCGTATGGCTGTGATTTAACTAATTGCTGCGCCGCTTTTTGCCGCCATTGTCAACGAAGAAGAAATATTGGCGAAAAAGATATTACTATAAGTGACGACAATTTTAATGAATCAATTAATTATTTAAAGAAACATCCTGAAATAAGAGATGTAATATTAACAGGTGGTGATCCACTAACTTTGGACAATGAATTTTTAGACTATGTACTTGGAAAAATTCGTTCTATTGAAACTGTTGAGATAATACGAATTGGAACTAGAACAATTGTTACATTACCACAAAGATTTGACAATTCATTAATGAATATTTTACAAAAATATAGTCCTCTTTATATAAATACCCAATTTAATCATCCGAATGAATTTAGTTGTGAAACTGAAAAAATTTGTAATAAAATAGTGGATAAAGGTATCATTTTAGGTAATCAGATGGTTTTTTTAAAGGATGTTAACGACGATTACAATACAGTTGCATTATTAAATGAATTATTAGTAAAAAACAGGATAAGGCCCTATTATATTTTTCATCCAAAAAAAATTACAGGTACTAAACACTTTCAAATTTCTATTGAAAAAGGGCTACAAATTTATGATAAATTGCGTGGAAGTATTTCTGGTTTAGCAATACCTACCTATGTATATAATGCACCAGGAGGATTAGGAAAAATTCCCTTAAATAAACAAATGTTAGGTCTTATGTATGATAATAAAATTGTTACTAAGTCTTGGGAAGGAAAAGATTTAGAATTATCTTAAAATATATTAAGCAATAGCAGATCTGAAAAATAGAATAATTCCAAACATAGCCTAAATTGCACTAGCCATAATTATAGTACACTTAGCGCGGACATGAATAACTGAAAGTATTATTATGTGTTAGACTCGCATTTGATTTTTAGAAAAGGAGTGAACAAATGACTAAAATTTGGATTGGAAGAAGAGAATCAGATATTTTATCCTATAAACCTATGAAATTTGATTTTTCTATAACATACTACGGTAGCAATAAATCTACTAATTATTCTTATATTAGAAACGAAAGACTATGTACTAAATATGATAGTATATTTTTACGATTCGTAATCAATTGTATAAAAAGAATTCAGAAAAGTCATCCAGAATGTGAATTATATTTTTATAATAGCCGATTAGGCGAAAAACTTTTAAATATCGATCCATCTCTCGAAAATTTATTTAGAAATTGTAATTCTTTTAATCTTTTAGATTGGCTAAATAATAAAGCATATGTAAGATTATGGTTAAGTAGTACTGTTGAAGTTCCTCCTTATGCATTATTTTCTAAAAATGATTGTAAATATAATAATCTTAGAAAGAAATTTCCTGATTATGATAAATATATTATACAATATAATTACTCATCTGGTGGAATGGGTACATTTCTTTTAAATAAATGTAATGGCAGAGAAATTTTCCCAAAATTAAAGAAAAATTCTCCATATCTTGTTTCACCTTTTATTGAAAATGCAATCTCTGCTTGTTGTCATGTTATTATAACTGAAAATGATTGTTTAATATTTCCAATAGGTATTCAGATTTTATCAGATAATATGGATTATAGTGGTACAACTTATATTTTACCTTATGAAATAAAAATGCAATTGAGTAAAATAACAAAATTCATTTCAGCAATTGCTAATTTACTTTCTCAAAATGGATACAGAGGAATATGCGGATATGATTTTCTTTTAAAGGATGAAACTATTTATTTAATAGAGATTAATCCTCGATATATGGGATCTTCTTATTTAATTAATATGGTGCTCTTTGAAAATAATTTGCCTTCATTGTTTGAATTAAATGATATGGCTTTTAAGGATGATATTTCCATTATTAAATATAAAGATATCATTTGGAACTTAAAAATTCCCTACACATCATTTGCAGTTCACTATAATGATCATAAAAATTATGTGGATTATCCAGAATGTTATCTTTTATTTAAGGATGGGCATAATTTTCTAAATCAATGTGAAAACAACGCTTATATGTATAGTTATATTATAAAAAAAGAATAAATTCTCCCTGCAACTGTTTCAATCCTCGAAAAAAATGTTTATTACCTTTTCTGTAAGCAGTCTCTTTTTTTACATAAGTATGGCTTCTAACAGTTGCAGGGTCAACTTATAATAAATTGTTTGAGGAGTACATAATTTAAGCGAATTATCCGAAAATATATGTATTTCATTTTGGTATAAAATTTTTATTTTAAAATCTTAGGATTGCTATTAGAAGCAAATGCACTTTGAAGTTTGTTATCAAAATTATCAGTATTGAAAACACAATAGTTCATTTCCTCTATGTTAATATCTTTTTGAATAAAAACATTTATTACTGTATTATTTTGAATATTTTCATAATTATTGATTATAGTTTTTATTTCTTCCTCATTTGTCGAAACATTACTTTCTTTCATTTTATTTATAATCTTTTTGGCTTTTTCGTAAAGATATACCAAAGAGCCTTTTATAAACCCACAGCATTGAAAAAAAGCAGCTAAAAAAATTACTAACCTTTCAGGATCTGAAGCAATTTGTACAATAAAATTTTCAAATGAATTATGCCGTAGTTCAATAAAATGATCTTCTTTTTTTCCAATAAATAAAATAATAAAATGCTCTATCTCTGAAATAAAATAAGCAATTTTATCAGTTTCTAATGAATCGATATTAGTTTTAATATCAAGGACTACATATGGCTCATTAACGGTTCCTATTAAAATGTCCTTAATTTTACCAATATAAAGCGATAATATTTCATAATCAATGGAAGACATATTCTCTTTATTAATTTCATTCAAAATTAAATTATAGAGTTTTTTCCTATGTTGTATTGTAAACAAAAAATTTGCTTCAAGTAACTTGCAATAATTATAAATCATTCTGAAATTTTTAATCTTTATTGATTGCATAATACCCATCCCTATATTATTTAAAGCATCTTCTATGCGTTTTTCAGCAATCAATATATTCGCTAATGGGAAAAAATTATCTGTTTTTTTATAATAAATTTTAAACTGCGGCATTGAAGACATGTATTCATTTTTTTCAATTCTTTTTATTCCATTCCCACAACTCGTAAATCTAATGTTGTCATTTGTATTAAAAACATATGCTAATCCATTAAAAACATATGGCATTGCAGGAAAAGGAAATACAACATTAAAAGTAGAAATATTCTTTAGAGTAAGAAAATCAAAATTTTGACTAACGAATCTCATATTCCTTAGAAATGTTTTATTAATAATAGCGTTTTCCAAAGATACAGATCTCCACTTATTATCGCTGATTATGCCATTATTGAATATAACTCCTTCAAAATTAGCTGAATTAAAAAAAACATTTGAAATTTCACAATTGTTGAAAACAGAACTGCTAAAATCAACGGATTTTATTTCTCGTTTATCATCACCAGAAAATATAAACTCACAGTTTCTAAAATCACAGGATCGGAATTTAGCAGAACTTAATTCACAATCAATAAACTGTGTATTTATGAAAACAGATCCAACAAGACCTGATTCGAAAAAATTGCATTTTTCCAATTTGCAGTCAATATAATACGATGATCGTACATTTTTTGTCGCGTAATTTTCTTCTGTTAAAAATTCTTTATTATGTATAAAATAAGCACATGGTTTAAAATGATCTTTATTTCTCATATGATAGTTTAGATTATCTATTGCCAAACTAAGTTCTTCATCGTTGCATTCGTGTGGTATTAATCCTAAAAACTCTTTTTCTTTTCCCACGTTTAATCTTCTCCTTTGGGTATAATTCTAATATTTTTTCTAAATAAATCTTAACAAAATTTATTATAAAGTAAGGCAGACGTGCAAGCAATTTAAAATATATCTTGCATTCAAATAGATACTCCTTTGTTATGCAGTATATCCGCTATATTTGCTTTTTTTATAGAAGATTTTTTATTTATCAATTTTAAAGGATAATCAGATATTATCCTTCA
>CAQBRY010000121.1 GCA_948762645.1 uncultured Eubacteriales bacterium
TTCCCCGTTATTAGCAAACATCATGTTAAACGAACTCGACAAGGAAATGGAAAAGCAAAGTAGACAAGCCACAAGGGCTTAAATACCTTGGATTCGGATTCTACTTTGATACAAGACTACATCAGTTTAAGGCAAAACCACATGCAAAGACGGTCGCCAAGTTCAAGAAAAGAATGAAAGAACTTACATGCCGTAGTTGGGGCGTTAGCAACAAATACAAAATCGAGAAATTAAATCAGCTAATTAGAGGCTGGATTAATTACTTTAAAATAGGTAGTATGAAAAGATTGTGTAAAGAACTTGATGGCAACATCAGATATAGATTGCGTATGTGTATATGGAAACATTGGAAAACTCCACAAAACAGAGCAAAGAATTTGATGAAGCTCGATGTACCAAGATGGGCAGCGTTTAAAATAGCCTACTGCGGAAACAAATATGCTCGTCTTGCCCACAATGGTTGGGTACAAAAGGCAATAAGTACAAAGAGACGAACCTCATTTGGATTAGTCTCAATGTTAGATTACTACACCGAAAGGTGTGTTACTTGTTAAGTTGATTGAACCGCCGTGTACCGAACGGTACGCACGGTGGTGTGAGAGGTCGGGGATTAAAGTCCCCTCCTACTTGATTTATGTGTCTGATGAGGCTAAATTATGGTATATGCTATTTTTAGGAAAAAGGATATGCACTTGTGTATATTGTCCTTTTATGGAGTTGATTTTTAAATTTAAACCAAGTTTTTCACATAATTTATTTGATAAATAAAGTCCCATTCCAGTGGAATATTTTTTCTTTCTATCCATTCCTGTAAATCCTTTTTCATAAATTCTGTCTAAATCCGATTCGTCAATGCCGCAGCCATTATCTTTAATTGTTAAAATAACATTATTTTTATTGTTTTGACTGAATATTTCTATTTTTTTATTTGATTTATCCAAATATTTTATACAATTTTGAATGATTTGAGATAGTATAAATACAATCCATTTCTCATCGGTATAAATTTTATTATTTAAATGATGAATATTTAATTGTATTTTTTCGTTTAATATATAGCGTCTATATTTTAATAGTACATTGTGAACAACTTCTTCTAATTGCAATTCTGTGACAAAATAATCTTTTTCGGTATAATTGCTTCTAGCATAAAAAAGCATTTGCTCTACAAATTCATTAATTTTGTCAATTTCACTTTTTAAAACAAAATCCTTATTATTGTCAAAAGTTAGAGATAATGCTGCAATGGGAGTCTTTATTTCGTGGACAAAATTTTCGATATATTCTTGATAGTTTAAAAAATCTTTTTCCAGTTGTCCAATCTTATCATTCATTGCTTTGCAGGAATGTTTTAGCGCATAGTAGTATGCTTTATTTTCTAATTGAAAAGGTTTTTTTAATATATCAGCTATTAAATATTTTTCTTCTAAATCATCTACTAAGGATATAATTTTTTTGTATTTTTTTATAGTAAACAAATACTCTATGAATAGGTATAAAACAATCAGCAATATTAGTAATAAAGTAGTGATTGCTATATAATATAATGGCATATTAACTAAATATAATATTCCTATAACGATAAATATAAAACTTGTTTGAAATAGAATAAAAAATATTTTTTCTTCCAAAAAGGGTATAAATTTCATAGTTTAAATCCTATGCCTCTAATATTTTTTATTAAGTTGTTTATTCCTATCTGTCGTGCTTTCTTTCGCAATCTGGTGATATTTACCATTAAAATATTTTCATCTAAATAATATTTGTCATTCCATAATTTATCTAACAGTTCATCTTTAGTAATAATTCTATCGCCACTCATAAAGAAATAATATAAAATTTTAAATTCATTTCGAGTTAATTCTATTTCCATATCATCTTTTTTTAATATTGATAAATGTAAATCAAGGGTGTATCCATTTTTACTGATTTCTTTATAATTTTGAGGATTTGATAAATGGATTGCTCTTTTTATTTTTTCTAATAAAATCATGGTGTCATAAGGCTTGGTGATAAAATCAATACCACCTGCTTTAATACTCATTAGTTCATCTTTCGTCGTATCTCTGCATGTAACAAATATTACTGGAATATTCCTAGTTGCTTTAATTTGTTTACAAATTTCATATCCGTTTTGGAAAGGGAGATTTATATCGAGCAAAATTAAATCAGGATTGCAATTATTTAATTCTTCATAAATAGCTGAAAAATTTTTAATAAGTATTACTTTATACGAATTACTTTTTAATAATTTTTTTAATTCCTCTCTAATTTTACAGTCATCTTCAATGATTGCTATATTCATTATTACCTTATTGTACCTCCCTTATAAAAAATGTTAAACTTCTTTTATATTTCTTTTAAAACTAAAATATGTGGCAATGTAATACACAACATAGATTCCTAGAAATTGCCCTAATGAACCCAAAAAATAAAATAAATAAATAGTATTATTTGCAAGTATTATTTTGTAAACATTATTTATCGAATAAACTAAGAAAAAGTTAATTATAATAGGGTATAAAACAGGAATACCAAATAATATTAGTAATTGTTTTTTGATTGTTTTATAAATATGTTCATCTTTAACACCTAAATTGCTCAAAACGTTATATCGATATTTATATTTATTAGAATCGCTTAAAGATTGAATTGCTATTATTGTTCCAACACTTGCAATAAATATAAAAGCCATATATATGCAAATAGTAGATATAATCATTGTCATTGTATTGGTTTCTTCTTCAAGTTCACCTTTTACCATTACATTATAATAAGTTGTAACTTCTTTACCATCTTTATCAATATGTGTTAAATAGTTTTTAAGTTTTGTTTTAATCTTTTCTCTTAGTGCCGAAGTCGTTTTTTCAAGTGTATTTACTATCAAATGACTTTCGGCGGACTCTAAATTATATATGGCTTCATCTGGTACAATAATAGTGTAGTTGGTGTTTGATAATCTCATCCAAAAATTATTTGTCATAAAATCTTTTTGTTGTAATTTTAAGCCGTTTGATAATGTGATTGCCTTTATTTTAGAAAAACTTTCATCATTTTTATAACTCAAATGGGCTATTATGCTATATTCGTTTTTATTTAAGGAGATTTTACCTTTTCCTCTTAATTCCAATAATCTATTATAGTCGCTTAATTTGATAACAGAATCATATTTTCTTTCATCGCTTGTATAATCATAACTTGGCAGAGTTTTTAAAAATCTTGCTTCTTTATCTTTATATATGTCATAGATAAAATGATTTTTTATAGTATAATCTTCTTTAATAATTTCTAAATAGTCGCTTAGATGTTCTTTTTTATCCATTACTGAAATATCATAAGGCGAATCCAATTCAATTTGATAATCGTATGCGCCTTTATTTAAACTTGAAATATTTAGAAGAAATATTGCAAGAGTAATAAGCATGGATAATGTTCCCAACACAAACCCCATTGTTTTTGCTTTTGCACGAAATGTTCTTGCTATAAATAAATTGTCCTTACTATATTTTATTTTTTTGTTATTTAAGACAATAGATAATATTAAATCACCTACGCTAATCATAACGCCATATATACTGATGATTAAGAGAATAAAGCACCCTAGTGCAATCGTGAGTATAGACGAATCTTGAATAACATTGGCTTGAAATTTTATATTCCATAAAATTAAAGCAAAAATTCCAATGAAAATACTGATTAAAAATAAAATATTTCTATGTTTTTTGGATTTTGTTATGTTCCTTTCGTTTTGTTTTTCCAAAGTTAATAAGTCGTTGATAGTAGATTTTTTCATTTTTTTATTGGCAAACCATAATACTAAAAGATAAATAATAGAAACGTATATTGCTAATAAAATAATGGATTTTAAGTTTAGGTGTATAAATATTGCTTGTGGTAATTCTAGTATCTTTACTATAAAAATAGACAAAAACTGACTTACTATAAATCCTATGGGGATTGAT
>CAQBRY010000122.1 GCA_948762645.1 uncultured Eubacteriales bacterium
GTTGAATTAAAAGTTTTTTGAGCTGTTTCTATCTCTTTTTGTGATGACTTTATTGATTTTATATACTCATTTATTTCTCTTGAGGCTTTTTCCCTTACATTTTGAATTAAGGTGTTTTCAGTTTCTTCACTCGGCTTTATGGGCAATCTTTTTAGATTATTCCTATATTGTTCTTCTACAATCTGTGAATACTTATCTTTTAGAGTATCCAAGTTCCCGGATATAGACTCAAAATTCTCCGCAACATATTTATTGATACTCTGTCCTAATTTTATCTGTACTCCTGTTATATCTTGCAAAGTTTTTCTTAAGTTTGCTGAAAGAGTTTCTGTTTTAAATCTATCTTCAAGGCTAAAAGAAAAAATATTTTCGGGCGTAAACAGTTTAGGAATTTTCGGAATTAAAAACTCAGGAGTCTTTACGTTCCCAAGTGATTTTTCAGCTTGTTTTATCTGAACTGATGTGCCATTTAAAAGAGTCTTCAAACTTCCATCTGATACCATACTTTGAATCTTCTGTTTGTTTTCTTCTTTAAGTAGTTCTATAGACTGCTCAATAAGTCCATTCTTGTTAGCGATTGCTTTGCCTTCTTTATTATAGCCGGTAATAAGGCTTGGACTATACCCTAAAACAGTAGAAACTATTTCCTTATATCTCTGATATTTGTCAGCAGAAAGTGAAATGTTGTTCCCATATTCGTCAACACCTTCCGATTTCATTTTTTCAAGATTTTGTATATTTCCTGAAGTCTGGGAAGTAGAAGAATTATAGCTTCCCATAAGCTCTTTCGACTTATTTATAGCTTCCTGTTGGCTTTCATTTATAGAGTCGATGATTCCTTTTACCACGCTTGCAACCATAAGCATCGCTGTAATTACCGCTAAATATGGATTTGCGGCAGCCAATGTATTTTGAGCCCTAAGTCTGGCATTAACCGCATCTTCTACGACTACTCGTTTACCTTCCTCATTAACTAAAGCTCACTCGGCAGCTATTTGCCTTTGTGTCCCTGCCTCCGATATCTGCTGAGCAGACGCTAAACCTCTAACTGAATTTATTATATTTTTTATTGCACCGGGAATAGAGGCAAGCTCTGAACCTATTGTCCTTATGAGGGTTGTCATTCTTGCATTGTTTAAAATTAAATAAAGTCCTGTAAATGCAGCAGTAAGTAAAACTATCTTTCCCGCTGTTCCATAACTTGCGTTCCAGTAAACACAGTAAAAGTATCAAAAAAACCATATTTAAGCCATTTAATAGAATAATAGATTTTCTACACGGATAAATAAATTCGTGTTTTTTTATTTTAAGAAAGGTAGTAAATACTTATGAGAATTTTTTTGAGTGGATAAATAATATCAAGATGTCACAGATCTATACTTAAAATTATGTATAAAAAATAAGCCTATTAAAAAAGCTTATTTAATAAAGTTTATTTATCAAGATAGTGACAACGACATTGATATATTTCTATTATGTCACCGTTTACAGAGTACAGAAGTCTATTTTTGCTATCAATTCTTCTACTCCAGTATCCTGATAGATTTTCTTTTAATGGTTCAGGTTTGCCTGTTCCATTAAAAGGGTCTCTGGCTATATCTTTTATTAATTGATTAATTTTTTTTAGTGTCTTTTTATCTTCTGATTGCCAGTACAGATAATCTTCCCAACCTTCAGCAGAAAAAGTAATTTTATTCATCTTCCATTTCCTCTAGTTCCTGAATAGTTTTTGTTACGGTCTTTCCATTTTGAAAACTTTGAATAGATTTTTTAATCCTTTTCATATTTTCTAAGCTATAAAAGTTATCTGTATAAGTTGTTATTTCAAATGGTATTTTTCCTTGTCTAACAGCTTGGCGTACAAAAATATTAAGTGCAGTTGACATAGTCATACCTAAATCATTAAATAAGCGTTCTGCTTGTTCCTTTAAATCTTTTTCCATTCTAATACTTATATTTGTTGTTTCAGACATATTAAAACCCCCTCATTATTTATTATATACATTGTAATATATTTTGTATACATTGTAAATATATTATACTACATCAAATTAAAAGGAGTGAAGGAAATGAATCATGAAATAAATTTTAAAAATGCAAATTTTAGTATTAATGGTAAGGAAATACCCGAAGAATTGGGACAATATGCGCAAGGTATGGACAACGAAGAAGCATATATGATAGCAACAGTTTATATTAATGCCGGAGATACTATAACTTACAAATGTGAAAACAACACAAAAATAACATTTGAAATTCGAGAAAAAGACGAACTCCAAATGCTTATTGATAGTAAAAATTCTTAATTACATAAAGTATAAGAATTAAAAATCTTTCCTAACTAAAAGAAAGATTAATCAGAAGATTTTGATTGCTCAGTTTCTTTTAAAAGTTCTTCAAAGGTTTTGCCTGTTTCTCGCTCGATTTTTTCCTGTATAGATAGTACAGCAAAATTGTTTTTACTGTAGTTGTTTCTATTGCAATGATTTTCTAATATCTCCATCTGGTAAGGTTTTAATTTAACATTAAATTGTTTATAAGCCTTTTTGACGTATTTATTACTAGCTTTTATTCTAGCCTGACTGTTTTTAGCCATTTTATCGCCTCACAGTAAGTTTTAATTGTAATTGTAATATTACCATTTTATATTAAGTAAATCAATATAATGTTAATATTATACATAAATATAATGGTAACATTACAATCGTTCTTATATTTTGTCAATGGACAATGTAATGGTAACATTATATAATTTAAATATGACATCAAAAAAGAAGAGAGAGGAAGTGAAGAAATGGAAGGACGTTTAACAACAACATTAAGAATACCCAACAAACTAAATAAAGAAATATTTTCGATGTCTCAAAGCAAGGGAATGACTAAAAACAGTTTTATATTAAACATTTTATGGGACTACATAAAAGAAAATAAAGGAGAAAGACAAACATGTATGAATCAATAGACAGTTACCCAACCAAGCCAACAATGGCGGAAAAAATAGGGTCATGTGAGATATGTGGCGAAGCAATATTTTCAGATGAAGAAATGTGGCAATCAGAAAAAGGAGACCTATATTACTGTAATAAATGTGTAGAAGAATCAGTAAGAAGAAGACTTAAAAGACAATCAGAAATCAAAAAAGCAAGAATAGAATTTATAGCAAAGGAGTTAATAAAGTATGCAAAAATCACCTTACTCACTTCGAATAGATGAAAAGTTAATGGATGAAATTAAAAAAGTGCGTATAAAAACAGACGCACAATAAACAAAGAAATAGAAATGATGTTGGATTATTACATTAATAAAGTGGCAAACAAAAATCTCCCCTGATTAAGAGAGATTAGTTAGACTGGTTTTTTTCAATATCAGAAATGAATTTTTCTAGTATCATTTCAATCTGCATATTTACTGAACGCTTTTCCGATTCTGCTAATGAAATAATTTTCTCCATTAGGTTATCGTTAATTCTAATTGAAAAAGTGCGAGTCTTTTTACTCATATTACCACCTCAAATTTAACCTTATTAGTTAATTATTATACCTAATTAATACTATTTTAGCAACATTAATATTTTTATGTGTTTAAATATATCGACTTTGATATTAAAAAGATTTATAATGAACACAAATAAATAATAAAGGAGAAAAATAGATGACAGGATATGAATTGCCAGAACCAAGAGAATGGATAGAACCGCCAACGTGTGAAGCAATAGGCTACTGCATAGAGTGTGGAAAAGAAATATATTCTGGCGAGGATATATGGGAGATACGTGGTGATTGGTACTGCGAAGACTGCATAGACAGCTTTCATACGGAAGCAGAAAAGGAAGAATATTTTGATGACGTTATATAAAAAAAGAGTTCTAAGCAAAAACTTAGAACTCCCCAATACCACCAATAGGATACTAAAAACAAATAATAAAGTCAAGGGAGAGATAACATGAGAATGATAAAAAA
>CAQBRY010000123.1 GCA_948762645.1 uncultured Eubacteriales bacterium
ACTTAAAGACGTATAACTTACATTATCCCCTACAAAAAAAGTGTAGTCTTTTTGGATACGTATCAGATCATATTTAGAATCAGTTAGCTTTGAAAATATCTCAGATGCTTTTAAATCCAATAAAGGCACTACGTCTTTCCTTATTTCCCTTACCGACTCCTCAAAAACTTGTTTTGCTATATTCAAACTCTTTAAATAACTCTTTATTCCGGATAATTTACTGTACTTATTTTTTAGGAGTATTTCCAGACCTCCGGCATCTTCATCTATCAAACTTATCTTAGACTTTATTTCATAGTACTTTTCTTCTAATCTTTCCTCTTCTAAAATCTTTAGTTCTTTCTCTATTTCATCTTTATCAATACGTACATCATTATTATATTTATATTTTTTTATCTCTTCTAATATAGAAACTATAGTATTATCTATATTCTTAATATCAAATTCACTTTTACCTGCAAGTACACTCTTAGTTGAAACGATATTTTCTAAATTTTCTAAATCTTTAATTTTACTGCAAATATAACTATACTTTTCGCATCCTAAAAAATAATTATTAGAATCAACCTCTTCTTTAAATATTTTCTGAAGAGAAATTAAAAACTTACTCTTTAAACCTTCTATCTCATAACTCATTTCCCCGGATCTTTTTAAAGACAAATTTTTATTTCTAGATTTGGCGTAAAGAATTTCAAAATCATTTTCATTTTTACAATCATACTGTATTAAAATACTATTAATGCAGCTTTCCTGCTCTGAAATTTTTTCTCTAATCGCTTCTAAAATATATTCATAATCTAACTTGTTACAATTAATATCAGTATCTAACAAGATTTTTTTAAATGATTCCTCCGTCATCTTATTCTTATATGACAGTTCATTAAAATCACTCTCTAAATCAATTCTTTCCCTATTTAACTTAGAAAGCTTAGAGCTAAAACTTTTGTATACCAAAAAACATATTAGGAAAAAAAATACTCCAAATAAAAAAGCAAAAAAAATATTTTTTAAGACTAATCCTATACCAATACCAGCTAAACTCCCGATACCCAAGCATATCTTAGATAAAAATTTTTTCTTAGTGATCTCTTTAGTACCACTATAATGACTCTGCAATTTATTTTTTATATCATTCTCCTGCTTCTTATTATCCGATAACTTTTCAAATCCCATACCGCTTAAAGAAAAAACAGTATCTTTTAGTTTCTGAACTCTGGTTTTAGCTTTTTCAAAAACCTCAAAGTCGTTATCAGATACTACAGAAATATCATCATCCAGACCTGTAAATTCACCTAGAACTTTTTCTTTACAGTCAATATCATTTTTTAAATCTTTAATTTCTTTAAAAAATAATAAAAATTCTTCATAAGTTATCTTCTCACTTACAATACTTTTTTTAATATTTTCAATATTTTCTATATATAATTTTATCTCTTTTAAATTGTTTAATTTTTCAAGTAAAATGCAGTACTCAAGTTTCCTCTTTAAGTCTCTTTTATACTTTATACGCTTTATTAATATTTCAATCTGTTTTTTATATTCGTCTTGCAGCTGTACCTGCTGATTTATTTTAAAAATCTTACTCTTTATTTCATATATTTCATTTTCCAAAATATTTAATTTACCTTTATTCTTTTCAATATCCTTAATAGCGTCGTCTAATTTTTTGATGACAAGTCCTTCAGAAACATTTTCCCGTTCCTGTCCAGTTACAATCTTAAATATTCTATCTGACAAGCTATCTTTTTTATTAGACGCATTATTAAAAACATCAGTCCCGACATCCTTTATAAATCCACTACGTTCAAATCCTTTTAAATCAAGATCGAAAAGCCACTCTCCAACTTCTTGCTTTTGTCCGAGACTAACACTTTCTCCTATAGATAAATCTCTAAAAATAATTTTATCTTTATTTGGAGTGTCGGCATGAAACTCTTTTGTAAGCAGGTACCTTCTGTTATCGTAAATGAATTCTATTGTACCAGACATTTTCCCTCCACCCCAGGGTAAATATTTTTGTCTGATTTCTTTGTCTCTCTTTCCAGCCTTTTCTCCGCTTAGTCTACTATAAAACATTAACATTATAAAATCCATTATAGTAGATTTGCCGGATTCATTTTTTCCATATACAATTTGTAAGCCTTTACAAAGACTACATTCAAAATTTTTAAACTTACCAAATCCTCCTATCTTAATCTTCTCAATTATCACTGTATTTCACTTCTCCCATAAAAGCTTTAAGTCCTATTTTCAAGGCTTGATTTTCAATTATTTTCTCCTCAGCAGATACTGAACCTTCTATCCTCGACATCATCTTTTTAATAAAAATACTCTTTAAATCCGTACCTAAATTTATACTTCTTAAATCTAAAAACGGTTCCGTTTTGTCAATAACCCTTATATAAAATACACTATTCATCTTGGCTTCAATATCTTTTACATCCAACAAATACTCATCTGATATTTCTCCAATTAACGTTACTCTATAAAAATGTCTATTAAAATCTTCTCCAAAGCTTTCCTTTAACTTACTATTTATTTTCTCGCACGCTTCCAAAGAATTTAAACAGTTTCCTATATTTACTGTACAGTCCAAATACTTACGTTTACAAACAGTTCTAAATTCAAGATCTACAAATCCCTTTGAAATATATCCTATATAAAACCCTTTGTCCCCAGTTTCGTCGAATCCTCTCCCCTCCAGACATCCACAATATGAATAAGACGTCTTTCCGATTACTTGAACCGGCGTCCTTTTATGTACATGACCGAAAGCTATATAGTCTAATCTTGAGCTTCTTATCTTCTCTATAGTAACCGGAGAATATAAATTTTCTTTCTCTGCACTTATAACTTCCGCGTGAAAAATTCCTATATCTAAAGTGTCGGAGTTTTCTCTTGCTAAGTCTTTTTCAAAATTAATATTTTCACCTTTTAAGTATGTATTTGTAAAAGCGTTGCCGAAAATTCTAGTATTAATGTCTTCGAAATGAAAATACTTGACATTATTAGACTTAAAAATATACACATTGTCCGGCCATTTACTATTATATGGTGAATCTGAAGTAAAAGGATCATGGTTCCCGGGAGAAATTACAATCTTAAATTTATACTTAGACATACAGTGTTTAATTTCATTTACTGTAATATTATCTATATAAATACTGTCGAAGAAATCCCCGGCTATTAAAAGTACGTCTACGCCTTCCTCATGACAAATATTTAAAGTTTCTATAAAAGTATTCTTTATCTCTATGTTCCTTTGGCTAGACTTAAAATCATCTAAGCCTCTAAATTTAGAACCTAGGTGTATATCTGAACAATGCAATATTTTTATCTTATTCAAAAGTATCTACTCCATTATTAATTCAGCATAATCTCCCAAAGCATGTATTACCGGCATACAAACTACCATCTTATTATTTTCATAGTAAGAATATCCTAAAGGAACATCTCCATTTTCAAAATCATACTTTTTATCAATATCAAAGTCATATTCTTTTAAATCATTTGTAAGTGACGAAATGTCATTATAACTTCCCGAAGTCCATTCCTTTATATCATTTGAATAATCCCTATCCTCCAAAAAATCCTTTACATAAGAATAATTTTTACCGGAAAATATATTTTCTGAATATTTAGAAAAATTTTTACTTTCTTTTAATCTGATATTTTGTCCTGTTAAAAGATTTATATTATATGTATATAATATGTTAGAAGGATGTGCTGCTGCTCGAACTTTTGCTTGTCCATGACACAATATTGATATCATCTCTTTATTTTTGGTTTTTATTTCATATTTTATATTACAATAGCTGTCGTCTGCCGGTAATTCCTGTCCTTCATCTACTATTATATCTTCTGATGCCTGCTTAACTACTCTCATATGTAATAAAGTAGTTTCCTCTATAAATTTATTCCATTTTT
>CAQBRY010000124.1 GCA_948762645.1 uncultured Eubacteriales bacterium
CCGTTGGCATTACTTACGATAGCAAACAAAAACAGCACCATGTTAAAATCGAGGAGATTTAATTTAAATATCAATAAATTGGAGTATATTGCAGTCGAGGAACTGTGACATACTCCATTTTTTATTTTATTCGAAAAACAACTTGATTTATTTAAATGTAAAAGTTTATATAGACTCACGGAATTTGAAATAACAAAAATGTCGTGGCAGAATTAAGTGCTACGATCACTTAACTCCTGCCCATGCAAAAGTTCATCAAATTTTCCTTGCGGTGTGTTCCATCATTGGACAGAGGGAACAATATGATGTATTTTTTCCATAGGCTTTAATATATCTTTCCGTTTAACATAATTACTTATCTTTATTTTCCATTATTATCGTCGCTGGTCCATCGTTTGTTAAATTTATTTTCATGTTACTACCAAAAATGCCCTCTTTGACTATTTGTACATGTTTCTTGCACTCTTCAACAAAATAATCATATATTTCTTTTGCGTCTTCTGATCTTGCAGCTTCTATAAATGATGGTCTATTACCTCTAGAACAATCTCCATAAAGTGTAAATTGAGAAACTAAAAGTAACTCTCCATTTATATCTTTTATTGATAAATTTAATTTATCGTTTTCATCTTCAAAGATTCTCAAGTTTACTAACTTATTTACTAAATAAGTTGCATTTTCTTTTGTATCTGAATTTTTAATTCCAATTAACACTAAATAACCTCTCCCAATTTTTGATATCTCCTCATTATTTACTTTAAGACTAGCATCTGTAACTCTTTGTATAACTAATTTCATAATTTTCCTCCTAAAATACTTATAATTATATAAAAACAAAATCAATGTCTAACTATGTAATATTAACTCTATTTCTGATTTTTTTGTCTTTAATCAGACCTTACTATTCGTCAATGAAAACTGTAACACACACTATGTTGTATCGTCAAACTCTAATAAATTACACAAAAAACGAGGAGTATCCAAAGCAGCTATTAGATACAAAATAAGTCGTCAGTACATTTATCGCTGGATGAAAAGATATGATGGAGCACTTCGCTCGCTCGGTAATAAATCACATAGATCCCATTATTACCCGAATTAATATACTGAAGAAGAGATAAAACTGATAATGGATATGATAAAACGTAATATGAATGCAGGGTTAGTTGCTTTTGGGGTTAAGTTTTGCCCAAGAGGTTATACACGTTCAATTGCCGGTCTTTACAGATTTCTTAAAAAGCAAGGGCAAATGGACGTTAAATCACTAAATCCAACTTTTGTTTTATAATATGCCCGTAGATTGAAAAAATAGTATCGTCATAACTACTGGTGCTATATATCGAATCATCACGTTATAGAGTCTTTTTCGACTAAACTTATCTCCACTTGCTTCCACTTCGTCTATAATCCATTTTGGTTTGATAATCCATCCGACGAAAACACAAGTCAAAAATGATATTAATGGGAGTAAAAAGCTATTACTTACATAATCCATAATATCTAAAAGTTGTGCAGATTGTCCGTTTGGTAAAGTGAATTCAAAATAAAATACGTTATATCCAAGACATATTATTATTGATGCAATAGAATAAACTACTCCCAAAATTAAACTAGTTTTTTTGCGAGACATATGAAGTAGATCCATAAAATCTGCTACAAGTGTTTCCATGACGGAGATGGAAGATGTTAAAGTTGCAAATGTCACCATTGCAAAAAATACAAAACCAATAATTGTTCCGATATTACCCATAGCATTAAATACTTTCGGCATAGAGACAAACATCAGTCCGGGACCTGAGGTCATTCCTTGTGTACCATAAAATACATAAACTGCCGGAATAACCATTACACCTGCAAGTAGTGCAACTCCTGTATCAAAATATTCTATGTATTTGATGGAACGACTCAAATTAGTATCTTTTTTGACATATGAACCATATGTTACCATAATTCCCATTGAAACACTAAGCGAAAAAAACAACTGACTCATTGCATCTAATAAAATTTTTAAAAACTTTGAAAAAGTCATATCTGTAAAATCGGGTTTTAGGTAAATCATAAGTCCCTGCATACCTGTTCTTTCAATACCGTTAGAATCTGTGTATCTCAGTGTTAACGAAAACACAGCAATTCCCACTATCATAAGTATTAATCCCGGCATTACGACCTTAGCAAAACGTTCTATACCTTTTTGAACTCCAAAGTATACTATAAAAACCGTTATTGCCATAAAAATTAACGTGAACACAATAGGAGATGCGTGTGACGAAAGAAAAGATTTGAAATAATCATCTTGGGTAGCCTGATCTCTACACCCGCTTAAATAAACTGTTGCATATTTAAGCACCCATCCACCTATTACGCAATAATAAGTCATTATAATTAACGGTACTAAAAATGTTAGTTTTCCGAGAAATTTCCACTTGGATTTCATTGCACCAAAAGCATTTAAGGCTTTTTCTCTGGTGCGGCGACCTATTGCGATGTCTGTCGTTAAAAGAGTAAAGCCAAAGGTTAATACCAGTAATAAGTAAATAATTAGAAAAATGCCCCCACCATTCTGTGCTGCCAAGTAAGGAAAACGCCATATATTTCCTACACCTACAGCACTTCCTGTCGCTACCAGTATAAATCCAAGCGAACTACTAAATCCACTTTTTGATTTAGTATTCATTTAGCATCACTCTCCTAATAAATTAATTTATAATTATATTTTATCAATTAAAACTTAACTATACAAATTTTAAAAATTTCTTTAAAAGAAAATATTTGATAAAAAAATTTCTTTATGATAGAATATAAATTATAAATTAGCGAATTAGAAATTATATGAGTCTAATACAGAACACTAAATTATATTTTAAAGAAACTATAATAGGAAGGATATGTAAATGAGTAAAATAAGTAAACATATTGGTCAGTGCATTAAAAATTACCGTAAAATACAAGGATTGACCTTACAACAATTAGCGAATAAAATTCATAAAAGTCGTGCAACTATGAGCAAATATGAAAATGGTGAAATCATATTAGATATTGAAACATTATATAACATCAGTGACGCCCTTAATATAGAATTAAATAAACTGCTAGATAGCCCTAGTACCCCAAAAAACGAACTATTTACTATACATAATTTTATTAATAAAAGCCCTTTCTTTAAAGCGAATAGACTGTATATCTACTTCTATGATGGGCGACACAAGCGTTTAAAAAACGGTGTTATAGATATACATCAAAAAATGGGCGAAAATAATGTTTACGAGGCTACATTATTTATAAGTACAATAACTTCCAAAGGTCGCAAAGCTGAAATTTGTTGCTCAGGAAAAGTAATTTATAGCGATATGTTAATTCGTTTTTCGTTTGTTAATCAATTTAATGCATTGGAAGAAGATTTACTTTATATATTCAATCCACTTGAGTTGAGAGATTTCACGGAGGGGCTTTTATCCGGTATTTCAAGCGTTGACCTGATGCCATGTGCTTTTAAATGTCTTGTAACATTGAACCCTCAGCAGCCCTGTACAAAACTAAAACAGCAACTTACAATTAATAATGAAGAATTAAAACGTTGGCAAAAACTAAATATGATGATTATAGACAATCTGGGTTAAACACTAAATCCCGTTTGACATACAATCATCAAAACTTTAATAATTTTAGTTGACAAATATATCGAGGAAACTTGGAAAGTCTTTGACCACCCCGTGTACAATTCAGTCAGTGGGTGGATGACGCTCCGTTGACAAGTTTATCTATACGGCAAAAGAAATTTAACTCGCAAAAACAAAAAAACAGTGCGAAAAAAATAGGAGAGATTTTAAACAAGTTGCCATCAGAAGATAAAAAATTCATGGAAAGTTATGAAATGGATGTGTTTAATAT
>CAQBRY010000125.1 GCA_948762645.1 uncultured Eubacteriales bacterium
AGTTATCTCCCTTTATTCCAAACTTATCCATTTGGTTTTTAATTTCTTGAGATTTGATTTCTGAATAAACAACACTTTTTAATATTTCGGCTAGAGATTTTTGCTGTTGTTCTTCTTGCTTTTTTTGCTTCCTTGCTTTTGCAGATATTTTTCCGCCTTTACTCTGTATTTTTCGTTTTTCTCTTTGTTGCCTCTTTGTTAAAGGTATTAAATTTTCATCATTCATAAAGTCACCTCTATGTTTTTAAGCTGTTTAAAAATGAGGTTTTTATTTCGTCCTTATCAGAAAATACACCACTAAAATTTGTCGTAATTGTTTCAGCACTTCCGTTTTTTATTCCTCTTGCTGTCACACAGCTATGCTTGGCTTTTATATGTATCGCAATATCTTCACTCTTAGTTAAAATTTTCATCACTTCTAAAATATCGTTGCCGATGCGTTCTTGCAACTGTAATCGTTTGCATACCATCTCGCTTGTTCTTACTATCTTTGAAAGCCCTAAAACAAAATTATTTGGTATGTATGCAACACTTATTTTCATATCGTACATCAAAGCTATATGGTGTTCGCATAAGCTAAACACTTCTATATCCTTAACTATTACCATATTTTTCGAATTAGTCTTATTATTGATAGGAAAAATTTTATTAACCATTTCTGCAATTTTTTTATTTGAGATATTTTGATATTCTGTTAGTTCTGTTAGCATTTTCAAATATCTTTTAGGTGTATCTTCAAGCAACTCTATATTAAGTGATTTAAAAAGATTTACTACTGCTTTTTCACCTCTTTTATTATTTCTCACGAGCATTCGCCTCCCATAAAATTTTATGTAGTTGAACTTGCATTCTTAAATTCTGATAATTATTTTTAACAATATACTCTGCAATTTCAGTAGGGGATAATACACCATAACACGGCGATACTATTACGTTTGTATTTGTGAATCTATTCGCAAGTCCTCTTGCGATTTCAACATCTTTAACTGACTTTGCAACAACTTTTATACAATCATTTTTATTTAACTTTTCATATCCTAAATGGCTACTTATTGTATATTCATAGTCTTGCTGACATTCAGTTTTAAAATCAGCACTAAAACATACTTTTTGATCTTGATGATATTTGTTTATTAATTCGATAAATGTATCTAAATACTTTCCATTCGTTTCAATTTCAATAAATTCTGTGCCGTTTTGAAGTAGCCAATCAATTAATTTTTTTAATTCGGTATGATTTTGACAATAAGGTTCGCCACCTGTAATAATCACAAATTTTCTGTTTTTTAATTTATTGGTTATCTCTTTATTTAAATCTATATAGTTAACATCTAAAGTATATAAAACCTCGTTATGGTACTTAGTATCGCAATAAGAACAATTCATATTGCAACCACTAAATCGTATAAAAGTAGCGGGAGTTCCCGAACGTAAACCCTCGCCTGATACCGAATTAAATATTTCACATATTTTTAAATCCTTATCGTTCATAAATCGCTATATTTCCCTCGCTTTCCTGTACTTTAACTTTAAAGCATTTATTTCCTATTTCATCACAAATAAATTTAGCAATATTCTCTGCTGTTGGTTGCTCTATTATATCATTTAAATTCTTATGGTCTAATTTATCCATAATAGACTTTTTTATGTCGGTAAAGTCATAAATCATGCTATTTTTATTTAGTTTGTCAGATTTTAAATATATATGTATTATCCAATTATGCCCATGTAAATTTTCACATTTACTTTTATAACTTAGTTTAAGTTTATGACTTGCCGATATTTCAAGTCTTTTTATAACTGTATATGTCATTTAATCATGTCCTTTATTATATAAATATTTCTGATATTTGATCCACTCTCTGAGGTTTAATCTGTTTAATTCCTTATAATTTATAAGTCTTTTATTTTTGAAAGATTGAGGTTTTATCCTGTCATAACAGAATTTATGGACTTGTGCGAATCTCCCTCCGCTTTGCCAACTTGTGCTATCACATGAGTAAAATTTATAACTCTCTGTATCACTTTGAGTAAACCCCAAACCATGCACTTTACAATCCCTTTCCTTTGCAATTTGACAAAGAGCGTTTAAGAATTTATATTCGCTTTTTTTGATTTCTTTGATTGCAAGACCCCCAACAGCTATGTAATCATAATTTTCACATAGTCTGTAGTATTCATCTTTACCTCTTGACCTGTGCCACACGGGTATGCATTTTTTATTTGTTTCATACTCAAGCTTTTCCCTGTACTCCAGAACTTTCTTATACCCGACGATTTTGTCTATATCCAATTCAAAAAAGTGTCTGATATCATACATATTTATAAAATTTATATATCTTTTCAAATACCCGTCAAAATCAACAGACTTTAATTTTTGGTTATTTAAAAAAGTAAACGCTCCGCTGTCTAATAAAAAATCCTTTGCAGAGTAAATTAAAGGTGCTTCCCATTCTTTAAAGTAGAAAAAACTTTCAAGTATAAACAGACTTTTTTTAAATTCTTCGTCCAAATATTGTTGTGCATACGGACTGGCTAAAAACAATCTCATAAAGCAAATTCATGTCCGCACTCAGGGCAAATAACCTTTTTCTCTTTTTTATTTTCCTTGTTTTCATGCTCTGCAAATAAACTGTCAATGTCTGATTCCTCGCCAAAGATATAATCTAACTCAAAGTCTAAAAATCCTAACTCCTCTAAATTAAAGCCAAAGTCTTGTAACTGTGTGAGTTCTTCTTTCAGTAAATCGTTATTCCAGCTTGATTTTTCATGTACCTTGTTGTCAGCTATCCTAAACGCTTTTATTTGGCTTTGATTTAAATCTTCGGCTCTTACACAAGGCACAGTTTTTAAATTTAACTCTTTACTTGCCAAATACCTCGTATGTCCGCAAACTATAATATTATCTTTATCTATCACAATTGGAACTAAAAAACCAAACTTTTTAATTGAGTTCGCCACATATTTAACCGCTTTATCGTTAATTCTCGGATTGTTTTCATACACTTTGATTTTATCTATATCAATTTCTTTTATCTGCATTATCAATACCACCTTTCGCACACTGGCTTTGCGCAATGTACTTTACAATTAAGATAATCTATGAATCTAAGCCATTCGCACTTTGAACATAGTTCCAGTTTCCTTTTCTCAGATAAATATAATTTTTTATATCTGTTTTCTAAAAGACCTTGTTTTATTTTGGTTATGTGGTCTATCTTTTCTTCCTCTGTCATACTTTTAGGAGCATTTCTAATATCTTCTCTGCAGCATTTACATTTTCCGTTAACAATTTCTTTTTCTTCAAACCATGCTAAGCAGATACTGCACTGCTTTTCTCTTGTTTTTTTCACTTCGTTTACTTCACTTCTTTCGATAACAAAAAAGAGCCTTCGATTAATCGAAAACTCTTTTATTTTAGGGCATTATAGTTTTAGCGAGATTTTTTACGCACTTAAATATTTGGGAAGAACGATTTTTAATAATACAAGTTTTAAAACAATAAGGAGGTGATAATCGCAAATAATGAACTCTTAAATATTTTTATATCTCAAACAATGAATATCAAAATCTATGGTATTAAATTTTTGGGGTAATTAATTATACATCTGAAAGGAATGTAATTTATGTATAAAAAACAAGTAGTGGAAATTTTTAAACCATTAAGAACATCAAAAAGAAAAAAATAAAATAAATCTATAAACTATAATACCCTTTGCTTTGGATATATTTCTCGCATGATAATATTATACCACACTTGACTGTATCAAAAAGTCTCAAAAGCTATTAAGAATGTATCAAAAACTATCAGAAATGTATCAAAAGCTATTA
>CAQBRY010000126.1 GCA_948762645.1 uncultured Eubacteriales bacterium
GGAATCGAACCATCGACACGAGGATTTTCAGTCCTCTGCTCTACCGACTGAGCTACAAAGGCAAAGATAAAAATAAATGGCGACCCGGAACGGGCTCGAACCGTCGACCTCTAGCGTGACAGGCTAGCGTTCTAACCAACTGAACTACCGGGCCATCCTGGTGGGAGTAACAGGACTCGAACCTGTGACCCCTTGCTTGTAAGGCAAGTGCTCTAACCAGCTGAGCTACACTCCCATTTATAAAACATTTTCTTGCGGTTTTTACATCGCTTTTGTATTTTATAATTTATAGAAGAAAATGTCAATACCTTTTTTTAAAATGTTTTACAAATGGTTTAAATTTTCTGTCACACTCGGTTTTTATCTATTAACCATGAGCCTAATAAATTATATTATCTTATTTTCAAATTTATTCCTTATATCCCATTTTTTCTCTGAATTTTTTTTGTCTTACATCTGTCCCTGCAAACTCTAATAACATATTATTACCCATTATCCTCGATACCATCCTTTCTGTATAGCTGTTTTCAAGCTGTTTAAGAGAAAGATTCGTACTTATTATAGTAGGTTTATTTATCATTATCCTAGAATTAATAATATTATAAAGTATTGCATTTGAAAAAACAGTTGAAAATTCTATTCCTAAATCATCAAGTATAAGTAAATCACAATCTACAAAATGTTCTTCATTGATGATCTGATTATTTATCTTAAATCTACTCTTTTCAAGTTTTATTACAATATTAGGAGTTGATCCATAAATAACTCCAAATCCTTTTTTAATTATCTCATTGGCTATTGCTAAAGATAAATGAGTTTTTCCAAGTCCGGTAGCACCTATCATAAGTAAACTGCACGAATTTTTATTAAACGTCTTTACGTAATTCTTACAGCTTTCCAGAATTGAAGACATTATCTCTCTTGGAGAATATCTACTGCCATCAGTGCAATAATCTGAGTAATATTTAAGTGAAAAATTTTCAAACGTAGATTCCGAAAGAGGAGAAAGTCTGTTTAGGTCATTATAGCACTCCTTTTTCAGCATATCTCTCATACATCTGCACATTACTCCATTTACAAATCCCCTATCCTCACAAATACTGCAATTATATTTTACTTCCAGATAATCCCTGGGGAGATTTGCATTTTTTAGTATCTCTTCTAACTCTTTTTTTAATATTTCATTGTTTAACTTAAGTTTATTTATATTCTCCTTAGCATTACTTCCGGATACAATAATTTTAGCTATCTTCAAAGACGTAGAATTTATTTCATAGTATATAGATTTAAGTCTTGGAAAAAGTTTAAAGGCGGAATCCCTCTTTCTAATCATCTGCTTTTCAGCTGCAGACCTTAAAAAAAACAGGTTGCTCTGGACTTTTTCATATATTTCTCTATTATATCCCATATTACTTTTCTCCTAATTTTTTATCCCCAAGTAAAATACTTTTACAGTAATTTTTATAATCCTCTATATTATAAGATACGCTTCTTCCGCTATCCGAGTATCCCATATTCCTGACTCCCTGATTACCGTTTTTTAACTGCTTCATATTATATATTTCTTCATTTTTCCAAGTTTTTATTATTCCGTCCATGTACTTTAAAATAAATTTTCCCTTAATTCTTATACATCTATCATACGCTTCTTTAATCATCTCATCACTATAATTCCAGTCATTAAACCACTTGCCCATTATTTTTAATTCGCCGGAGGAAAATTTATAGTCGTTAACGTCTATTAATTTCTCAAATCTTTCTTTCACTACATTCATATTATCAAGAGATTTAATCTTTTCCTCTGCCTTTTCTATAGTATCGATCCCCTCTCTTGCCCATGAAACCCCTACTTTTTCTATGTACCTTACGCTGTTTTTTCCAACTCTGGTTGCATACTGCAGTATCATTACAATAACATCTGCAGGTAAACCATCATTATCATAAAAAGAAACCAGTACAGGAATTATTCCTCTTGAAAATTTGTCCCCTAAAATTATTTCCGCTTCTTTAATGATAAAAGAAATATCTTCACAGCCATCTATTCTGTCTGCGATATATTCTCCGTCCGTTTTGGAAACTTTCGAGATTTCCCTTACTTCTTTTTTTGGCTCTTCATTTTTTTCTTCCCTAAAATTTTCATTGACTTCTTTTTCTATCTCTAAACTACTATCTACCAAAATCCCTGATTCTATCCAATACTGCAAAGCATCTTTTACATCTACCTTATGTATGAAAAGAGATTTTGATATGCTTTCAACTGAAAAATTCTCGTCTGAATGTCTTAAAACCCACAAAAGTACCTTCAGTTGCGTACTTCCCACCAATTTTATATGTTTGTCAACAACGGATTTCGGAATTACAAATATAGAATTCCACTGTCCCATATTTAATTTATAGTCCAAATATTATCTCCCCTTCTTAAGATAATATTATACCATAAAAAAATATAAAACTTAGAATTTACTTCTAAATTTTATATTCATAAATTTAATATTTATTCTCCATAGTAAGCTTTTTTGTATATTTCCTTTATCTCGGATATTAAGGGATACCTTGGATTAGCTGTTGTGCATTGATCCTCGTGCGCTCTTTCAGAAAGACTGTCAAGTTTATCAAAAAATTCTTTCTCATCTATACCGCATTCCTTAATGCTCTTTGGTATACCAAGTTTTTGTGAAAGGCCTCTAATAGCTTCTATGAGATTTTTAACACTTTCCTGAGTATCCTTACCTTTTCTTCCTATAAATTCGGCTATCTTTGCATACTTTTTATCCGCAATAAATTTTTCATATTTCGGAAATATAGTAAATTTAGTTGGTTTCAAGGAATTATACTCTACAATATAAGGAAGTAGTATTGCATTAGCCCTTCCGTGAGATATATGATATTCTCCCCCTAGCTTATGAGCCATAGAATGATTAAGACCTAAAAACGCATTCGTAAACGCCATACCGGCTATACATGAAGCATTGTGCATCTTTTCCCTTGCTTCTTCGTCTTTTTCACCATTTTCATATGCCCTTGGTAAATATTCAAATACCATTGATATTGCCTGAAGTGCTAATCCATCCGTATAATCACTTGCCATTACGGAAACATAGGCCTCCAAAGCATGTGTTAGTACGTCCATACCTGTATCTGCCGTAGGAACCTTTGGAAGGCTCATTACAAATTGAGAGTCTATTATTGCTACGTCTGGAGTTAAAGAGTAATCTGCCAGAGGATACTTTATATTTCCAAAACTTTTTTCAGTTATAACTGAAAACGCCGTAACTTCAGAACCTGTACCAGATGTCGTCGGAATAGCCACAAATTTTGCTTTCTTACCTAGTTTCGGGAATTTATATGCTCTCTTTCTAATATCCATAAATTTAAGTTTCATACCGTCAAACGTGGACTCCGGATGCTCATAGAAAAGCCACATACCTTTTGCTGCGTCAATTGCAGAACCTCCACCAAGCGCTATTATTACGTCAGGATTAAAATGATTCATCATTTCAAGCCCTCTTTTTATTGTATCTACGTCAGGATCAGGCTCAACGTCAAAATATATCTCCGAGTGGCAAGGGCTGCATCTTTTTCTTAGATAATAAAGTATTTTGTCAACATTGCCAAGCTTAACCATCGTCTTATCAGTTACTATAAAAGCTCTGCTTATATTTTCCATCTTCTGAAGATACTGTATTGAGTCCTTCTCAAAATATATTTTCGGAGGTATTTTAAACCACTGCATATTTACTCTCCTCTGAGCTATCCTTTTTTTATTTATAAGGTTCACGGATGATACATTAGAC
>CAQBRY010000127.1 GCA_948762645.1 uncultured Eubacteriales bacterium
AACGAAGCAGAGCAAAGAGCACAAAATGCACAAAATGAAGCAGAACAAAGAGCACAAAATGCACAAAATGAAGCAGAACAAAGAGCACGAGATGCACAAGATGCAAGTCAAAGAGCAGAAGCAGAAAAAAATGAAGCAATAGAAAAGGCAAATCGGGAAAAAGAAGAAGCTATACGTGTAGCAAACGTAGAAAGAGATGAAGCGATTGCAGCAAGAGAAGTAGCTATTCAGGAACAAAATAGATTAATGGAAAATGCAGCTAATGATGCACGTAAAAATTTTGAGTTGGAGGAAGATTTACTTTCTGTATATAATGGTATGCCTATTTTGAAAGGTGCATCAAAGGGATTCATTATGAATGGCGATTTGACATTAAATTATAGTCAATTTAGATTTTTGGTTGGTTTAGCAACCGGAACAGCTTATCGGGATGGAGATCATACTCCTGTATGGCAATCACGAACAGGCTTGGCTAAGGTTAACGATGCTAGAAGAAATTATTTATCTCGAATAAATTCTTATATAAATCCGGGGAAACTTGATAGAAATAGAAAACATAAAGAGGAAACTATAAAAAATTTACAAATGACTGAATATATTGCAACAGTTTTCTTTGATCAGATTATTTCACCTAATTATCAAGCTATATCTACTAATAATTATCAAGATATAAAAAAAATGTAGAAGAATTTATAAAAATGAAGAATAATATGAAAATTTTAGACTATACAAATTACTATGAAGCTGTTGAAATCTTGAAGTCTGGGGGACTTGTGGCAATCCCGACAGAGACTGTTTATGGTCTGGCAGCAAATATATATGACGAAAAAGCTATTTCAAATATTTTCGTTGCAAAGGGACGTCCTTCAGACAATCCACTGATAGTACATATTTCAAATATAAATATGATACAAGGTCTCGTAGCTAAAATTACATATCAAGCACGGGCTCTGGCAGATAAATTCTGGCCAGGCCCTTTAACTATTATTTTGCCTAAGACGGATAAAATAAATAGCATAGTCAGCGGTGGGCTGGATACGGTAGCAATTAGAATTCCCAAACATAAAATGGCCCTTAATATAATAGACAAATTAGGTATTCCCCTTGCAGCTCCTTCTGCAAATAGGTCCGGAAGTCCGAGCCCGACTAGTGCCAAGCACGTTTACAATGATTTAAACGGACGTATTGACGCTGTAGTCGACGGAGGTGTATGTGAATATGGCGTTGAATCTACGGTTATAAGTTTTGCAGGAGATATTCCGATAATATTGAGACCCGGTGCTGTAACTTATGAGATGATAAGAGAAACTATAGGAGACGTCCAAATTGATAAGTCGGTATACAGTAAATTAGAAATTGGTCAGAAGGCTATTTCTCCCGGGATGAAGTATAAACATTATTCTCCTGAATGTAAGGTAGTGATAGTAGATGCAGATGCACAGGACTATATAGAGTATGTAAATAACTTGTTGGGAGAAGATATATACGCGTTTTGCTATGAAGAAGACATACCTTTTCTGAAAATACCATATATATCATACGGATCGAAAAATAATTTATTGGAGCAAAGCAGAAATTTATTTGATAGACTAAGATATCTCGATAAGATAAATGCTAAAATCGTATATGTGCATTGTCCTAAAAAGACGGGTATAGGACTTGCACTTTACAATCGTCTTTTAAGATCGGCAGGATTTGAAGTGATCAATATTGAAAAATAGTTTAATACTTGGAATAACCGGACCAATGGGTGCAGGAAAGAGTTTTATATCCCGCATTTTTAAGGAGTATGGGTACGTCCATTTTGACGTTGATAAAATAGCAAAAAACGTAATAGATAAAAGCTTAGAGTGTAAATATGAACTTAAGGATTTCTTTGGAGAAGACATATTAGACGGCAATTTGAATTTAAATAGGGAGATTCTTGGGTTAAAAGCTTTTGACAGTGCGAAAAATTTGTTGGAGCTTGGACGTATTGTAAATTCTTATATTAAAAGTGAGGTGGAAAGATTAATATTTAATATGGAGAATAAAATTGTTATAGACGCTGCAACTTTGTTTAAATCCGGACTTAATGAATTTTGCAGATATAAAATATATGTAACCGCCTCTTTAGATATTAGATGTAAAAGGATATCAGAAAGGGATAAAATATCTAAAGAAGTGGTTATTAAAAGAGTACTGGCTCAAAGAGAGGAAATATTTTTTAAGGAAAAGTGCGATTTCATTTTAGATACAAGTCTTGAAGAGGAGAAAGTTCCAAAAAAGATTTCGGAGATGATCATACAAATTGAAAGTATTTAATAATAAAGGTATGAATTTGATTAAAAATATTTTAATATTTTTGTCTGTGATATTTGTAATGGTTATTTTATATGGTATAGGGAATATTAATTTTTATAGAAGTGTTTATCCAAAAAAATATGAAGATATTGTAAACGAAGTTAGTATAAAGTATAATTTAAAACCGCAGCTTATATATGCTGTTATTAAAACGGAGAGTAATTTTGACCCTAATGCTAAGTCTTCAGCAGGAGCGGTAGGGCTTATGCAGATAACTGGCGATACTTTTAGTTGGCTCCAGAGTATAACAAAAGAAAATATTGATGCTATGTATTTATATGATCCGTATATAAATATAAATTATGGAGCGATGTTTTTATCTATGCTCAGGGAAAAATATTATTCTGACGAAGTTATGCTTAGTGCATATAACGCAGGTATGACGCCTGTGGAGAGATGGCTTAAAGACGAAAATTTATCTTTACTTGGTGAACAGCTGAATTATATACCGTATAAGGAGACTCGAAATTATGTAAAGAAAGTGATTAAGAGTCAGGAGATGTATGAGAGACTTTACTTTAAAAATAATTTTTGGAGGTTAACGTAAAATGGACGAAAATTTAAATGTATCAGAAAAGCTTAGAGAAAAATTATTTATGAAAAGGAGTCATGGAAGAGAGATTTTAAGTGATGATCAGATAAAAGAGGTGTATAGTTTTGGAGATAAGTATAGGGAATTTTTAAATATATGTAAAACGGAGCGGGAGGCTGCTGCATATACGGTTGATAGAGCAAAGAAATTAGGTTTTCAGGAGTTTAATAAAAAAAATGTATATAAACCCGGGGATAAAGTTTATACGCTTCATAAAAACAAAACTCTTATACTTGCGGTTATAGGAAAAGACAATTTTGAAAACGGAGTTAATTTGGCGATATCACATATTGACTGTCCAAGGCTCGACCTAAAACCAACGCCGCTTTACGAGAATAATGATTTAGCTTATTTCAAAACTCATTACTATGGAGGAATAAAAAAGTATCAATGGCCGACGATTCCTTTGTCGCTGCACGGAAGGGTTGTAAGATCTGACGGAAGTTATGTGGATATAAGGCTTGGCGATGATGAAAATGAACCATGTTTTTGTATAACCGATCTTCTTCCCCATTTGGCTAAAGACCAGATGTCAAAGACCATGCTTAAAGCTGTTCCTGGAGAAAATCTAAACGTACTTATAGGCAGTTTACCGTTTAAAAGTGATAAAGGCTCAGAACTCGTAAAACTTAATATCCTAAAGCTTTTAAATGAGAAATATAATATTACAGAATCAGATTTTATATCTGCAGAACTTGAATTGGTACCCGCATATAAGGCAAGGGACCTTGGATTTGACAAAAGTATGATAGGCGGATATGGTCATGACGACAGGTGCTGTGCATACTCTTCTATTGAGTCGATATTTGAGGTAGAGTCTCCAAATATTACGTCCGTAGTG
>CAQBRY010000128.1 GCA_948762645.1 uncultured Eubacteriales bacterium
TAAAAATTAACGTCAGTGAATATTTTGTCGAAAGCACTTATCTTGACCTTACCGGCAGGGAATTACCATGCTATTTATGTACTAAAAAAGGGTGCGATATGATTGCAAATAAATTGACAGGCAAAAAAGGAATTTTATTTACTGCAACTTATATTGAAGCCTTTGAAAAAATGAAAAAATTCTACCTCGAAGGAAGAAAAATTAATAATCAGATACCATTTTCAGAACTTGTGAAGTCTATCGACATTATCGCTAACAGCTTGAAAGTAAATGATGCCAGCAAAAATTTGATGTATAGAAAATTTTATGAATCTTATGGGCAGCCTACCGATTTTTTGCCATACTATGAGCTAAATGGAAATCGAGAGATGGATTGTGCCACTAATCTGTTAAAAGAAAATGATTTTAAAGTCAATACCGCAGAGTTTAATAACGAAATGAGAAATCAAGGCTATATCGAAAAGAGAAGCCGCAGAGGGAAAAGCGGAAAAGTCAAATATTTTAATTCTTTGACACCTTCTGGGCTTCGTTTCGGAGAAAATGCAATAAATCCGCATAACCAGAATGAAACTCGACCTCTTTATTATAGAGACACGTTCAGAACGCTTTTCTTTGAAATATTTGGATTTTCAAGAGAGGCGGATTTAAAATGAAAGACTGGACCGGCAATTCAAGATCAGGGTATATACTAAACGGAATTTCTCGTGATGCAAACCATGAGCGAGAAAAACATGACTTCTATGCAACAGACCCACATTCTGTAAATTTATTTTTAAAAAAAATAGAACAAGATGGCATAGTTTTACCGAAAACTATATACGAACCAGCCTGCGGACAAGGACATATTTCAGAAGAACTCAAAAAACATGGTTATAACGTGATTTCGTCTGATTTGTATAATTATGGGTATGGCAAATCAGGAGTAGATTTTCTACAAAGCACAGAAAAGGCGGATTGTTTCTTAACAAATCCGCCTTATAAATTTGCCTTACAATTTGTGAAAAAATCAATAGAAAACCTAAATCCCGGCGGAATAAGCATTATGTATCTAAAAATTCAGTTCTTGGAGGGTAAGGCAAGAAATTTATTTTTTAAAAATTATCCCCCAAAATATGTTTATGTAAATAGTTCAAGGCAAATTTGTGCTAAAAATGGCAATTTTGGAAATTTGCAGGCGAAGATACTTTGTTATTCTTGGTATATTTGGTATAAAGATTTTTGCAGTGATACGGTAGTTCGCTGGATCGATTAAAATTAGTACAAATAAAAAATCAATATTCTCCACCTTTAAAATAAAAAACGGGCTCTTTCATTAAAAATAACCGTTTATATAAATTTTTAAAACGAAACAACAATCTGCATTTTGAATTTTTCTTCCCCAAATACCGAATGTGGTATATCTTTAGGCATAATCAATGTTTCGCCCTCATTTAGAATGAAAATATCATTATCAATGGTAAACCTTCCCGTACCTTCAAGCACTGTTACCATTGCATCTCCACCTGAGGCGTGGGTTGAAATTTCCTCACCTTTATCAAATGAAAACAGCGTCATACTGACAAAATCATTTTGAACAAGAGTTTTACTTACTACCTGTCCGTCCTGATAATCCACTAAATCTTTAAGCTTCAACGTTGTTCTTTTCTCAATATTTTTATACATAATAGTTCCTCCAGTAGATTAATATCAAAAATGATATTATACCATAAACAATGTAAAACAACAATTTGTTAAAGCAAGATGCCAGGGAAATCAATTTTCCGTGATTTTACACAAACGGTCTAATTAAGCTTTTGAAAAATCTCTAATACTATAGCTTAGAAAATTTAAAATTTTGTAAAAATATTCCATTTTTCTGGCCTGTAAAAATTTTTAATACCACGTTTTATGCATATTTACACCGTAGTGTTATGTAAAAAATGCACAATCAGTTGATTTCCGTGGCAAGATGCTTGGTTCATCTGGCAAAGAGAATTTCTGGCGAATACCATTGTATACTGGATTGATATTAAGACATATAAAAATCACATAACTATATCTTTCTTTATAGAGTTAAGAGTTATGTAATTTAAATTTTTATATTGAAGCTAATAAATTTTTTATTATTAAACAAACATCAGCTATTTTAATGTTTTCAGCATATCTAAAATCTTTCTGATAGTTGGTCCATAATGAATTAATTGTATCATTTTCTTTTATTCTATCTATTATTTCAGGACTGTTTAGAAACAGATTATTACTTTTTCTTTTTATCGAGGTAGCTTTTAAAGACTCTGAAAATTGCTTTATATTTAAATCATTTTTAAAAATTTTATACAAAATATATACATCATAAAAGTCTCTCATTCTTGTGTTTGAATTTTGTCGTGAGACTATTGTTTCTATTTTTTCTGCTAAGATAGTCTCTAAGTTATATGCTAATACTTCTATTTTTCTATCTTCAAACATCAGCTTAAAATTATAATTTATTTCTTTTGGAGTGATTTTATCTCCGGTTGTAATATCTATGCTCAAAGGAACTCTTAAAGGTGGGGACACCGCTTCTAAAAATAGTCTTATTCCCGGATATTGGTCTCCTTCTCGTATATTTTCAAGTCTTTTTATATGGAATTGTATGTTATCATTTATAGTCACATTGATTATTTCAGTAAAAATATTTTTTATATTTTCTTTTTGGACATTAATTCCCTTTATGGTTGCATCCATATCCATTGTAGTTCTGGTATCAACCCCGACTATTGCAGAAATTAAGAATCCGCCCTTAAGAATAAAATTATTTTTGTACCTTGATAGTGAAATTCGCTCAAGCAAACGTTCCATCATGTAATTTTGCATTATAACCTGTGCCGGCACTTGCTTTTTTATTGCCTCATTTTTTATATGTGCTTTTAAACTCATTGCATTTTTAAATTCTTTCATAATAATATCCTTAAATATTCATTTAGTTTATTTTCTACCTTTAATTTTATTCCATAATCTATAAGTTTTGATATGTTTCTGCTCTCACTTGAAAGATAGCGTTTTATAGCATCGTTTACAATTTGTATATCACAATTTGCCTTTAAAACATCACATATTGTCCTCTCAATATCATAAACCTTTATAATTCTTCCAAACAAAGTTTTGCCGGTTTCTATTCCAATGGAGTATATATTCTCTATACACCGTCTGGCTTTTATAACTGATTTATCGTATTTTGCATTATATCCAAAAGGAAACGTCATATCGAATTTTTCAGGAGTTTTATCAGTCATTTGATGTATATACAAAGCTGTGATATGAGAAAAAATGCCCCTCTTATGTTTGTATTGTAATATATACATCTCATCTTCCCACGCTTCAAGACTGGAATATACTCCCCTTTCGATACGCAAAATTCGTCCTTCATCAATTAATATTTTTATGTATGTACGAGGTATTTTTTCTTGTTCTACTTGTTTTCCAGTTATGATTCCATTGTTTACTCCCAACAAATTAAAAATTTTCTCTTTATAATCCATATAACACCTCCTTTTACTAACAAACTATATAACATCATTATAATTTAGCTTGTTAGTAAAAGTCAATCATAATCCAAAATATTAATTATTAGGTTTTACTTCTTACGTACTAATAAATATAATAAACCTACATTATATACCATTGACAATTTGATAAGAGTAAATATTGTAGGGGTACTTCTACCAAGTTCATAATATGCCAGACAAGAACAATTTAAACCAATAGCAC
>CAQBRY010000129.1 GCA_948762645.1 uncultured Eubacteriales bacterium
CTCATTTCTAAGTTCCATGCCTATTTTTTGTGATACTTTAGCAGCCAGATATTGGCATATCAATGAAGCAGAAAAACCAAATATTATTAAACCAACAAGGAAAATCCCTTCTTTTATTATATATTCAGCGTTTCTGCTATAAATACCCTTATCAATAATGTTAGCCATAATTATAGGTATACAAAGTTCAGTAATAGTTTCAACAAGCTTTGACATTGGACCAACTAATAATCCAAAAATATTTTTTTTCATCAAAACTGAAATTCTTATTACCATTACTGAAAACTCCCTTAATAGAAAATCAATCTAAAAAGTCGCCCGAATACCAAGAAATTTCTCCATCTTCATAAGCCTTCCTAAAATTGGAGTAAGTAGGTGCACTTCCGCCATAACGCTTATACCAGCAATCAGGCATAAGTGGATTTTCAGAAACCTTGGCAGATTGCGTATCCACACTAATATCCTCAGAATCTCTTATTTTTCTGGCAACTATGACTGTCCTAAAATCGTCAAATTCATAAGAACACGTAGATAAAGTTATTAACTGATCGTCATCTTTTATATCCACAGGAATATCAATTAAAGAACGTACTTTCACATTATATACGTAGTTTAAAAATGATTCTTTACCGGAAAAACAAGATATTAAATAATTAAATATTTCACCCTGCTCAGGTTTAGTATTGGTTTTAAATATCGAAATTATTTTAAAATTTGCAAATTCATATATACTATCAAAAGTAATTATTGGAGTGGATTTATAAAAATCCAGATCTGAAAATTTTAAAAGATTTGCAAACATAGTACCATCTCTCATATGATGACCATGCAAAATAATATTTTGAGGGCTTTTTTCAAAATCGTAGAAACTATCTATAAATATACTGCCATGCCTTGAATAATTTTTTTGATAATCATGCCTTAAATAAAAATTATTGCGGGATTCTAGATTACTATCCTGAAGGACAGGGTAATCAATAACAGTATTATTAATATGAATCCAACCTTTTATATCGTTATTAATTTCGATAAGAGGTTTAAATCTTTCCTTTGGAGTTTGAAAAAAATCCTCTATACTTTTTTCTTCATTATAATAAATGTCCTTGACATAGTTCTGATTTTTTCGTGATACATAAGGATCAAAAACGAGAATTTTAAATAATACGGCCAGTGATCCTAAAAACGTAATAACAGCAACAGACAAAATTAATTTTCTTATAGTTTTCATATATCCTCATTCTCTAACAAAACTTATTTAGTTTATTTCAATGATCTCACAATTTTGGATGCAGTCTCTAACAATTTTTTCTATATCCAATTTACTTTCTTCCTTTTCTGCCAAATATACTCTGGGATTAAGTTTTGGATGTCTCGGAGTAAACACAGTGCAGCAATCTTCATAAGGCATAATAGAAATATCAAACGTATTTATTTTACGCGAAATCTCAACTATTTCTTCTTTGTCCATACCAATAAGTGGTCTAAACACTGGCATAGATACTACTCTATTAGTGCAGTCAATGGCGTTTATAGTCTGACTTGCGACCTGACCAAGACTTTCTCCCGTTATTAATGCACTGCATCCCTCATTGACTGATATAATTTCTGATACCCTCATCATAATTCTTCTCATAATTATAGTGAAAAATTCTTCCTGGCAATATTTTTTAATACTTTCTTGCGCGGTCGTAAAACCCACATTGAAAAGCTTTATGCTTCCACTATACTGTGAAACTTTTTTAAGAAGATCTATTACTTTTTGTTTTGCCTTAATACTAGTATAAGGGGGACTTGAAAAATGTACAGCCGTTAAAGAAATACCCCTCTTAGCCATCATCCAAGCCGCAACAGGACTATCTATACCTCCGGAAATCATTATAGTTGCTTTTCCACCTGTACCAGTAGGGATACCGCCCAAACCTTTTTCGGAATTTTTTCTTATATATATTCCAAAATCACGTACTTCCACAGTTACTGTTATTTCAGGATTATGAACATCCACATGCAAATGAGGAAAATTTTCCAGTATATATCCCCCAAGCTCCCTGGAAATTTCAGGAGACGTCATATAAAATTTTTTATCCGACCTTTTTGCTTCAACCTTAAATGTTTTTAATATACTTAAATCTTCTTTTAAATAATCTATTGTTAATTTTTTTACGTCTTCAAAATTTTTTTCTGCAATAACAGCTTTGGAAAAAGATACTATTCCAAAAACTTTTTTAATTACAGGAATAATATCATCAACAGAAGAATTTTCATCTGGAGAAATTGTAATCGTAGACTGTGATATCTCTAATTTAAATTTTCCAAACGAAGATATTCGAGATTTTATATTAAGCAAAAGTCTGTCTTCAAACCTCTTTTTATTAAGACCTTTTAAAACTATTTCTCCGTTTTTTAACAATAATATTTCTCTCATTTTCATAAAGTCCCCTAATTTTTTGACAAATTTTCTATAGCATAAGTAATAGCGTTAACAAATATATCTACTTCTTCTTTTGTATTAAACCTTGAAAAACTTACTCTAATGGCAGTATTTATTCTATTTTCTGAGAATCCCATATTAAAAAGAACTCTGCTTTTTTTATTTCTAGAACAAGCTGAACCCGCTGATACATAAATTCCTTTATCAGACAAATAATTAACCATAACTTCCGAAGGTATGCCGTCTATGGATAAATTTAAAATATAAGGAATAGCACTAGACGAAGAGTTAATATTTATATTTTTTATACCTTGAATTTTATCAATTAAATAATTGTTAATTTCATTAACACGATTATAATGTTTTTCCGTGTCTTCCCCGCTACATATGGCTTCAGAAAAACCAGATATTAATTCAATGGGTTGGGTACCTGGTCTTAAATTGTTTTCTTGTCCGCCACCAAAAGTAATTGGTGACAATAAATTTTTATTTGAAACATATAAAGCCCCTATCCCCTTTGGACCATGCACTTTATGAGCACTAATACTCAATAAATCGATGCCTAGTCTTTGTATGTCTATAGGTATCTTGCAAAAAGCTTGAGCAGCATCTACGTGAAAAATTGCTTTGGACCTCTTTAATTTTATTATCTTTTTAATTTTCTCAACAGGAAGTTTTTCACCTGTTTCATTATTAACCATCATAATGCTTACCAAAGCAGTTCTATCATCTATAGATCTTGTCAAATCATCAAAGTCTATTCCGGCAGAACTTGATTTTATGTACTTAACTTCATATCCTTTTCTTTCTAAGTATTTTATAGACTGTAAAACAGAAGGATGCTCTATATTCGTAGTTACAATCTTATCACCAAATTTTCTGTTTTTTGCCATAGACCCCAAAATAGCAATATTATTAGATTCAGTACCGCCCGAAGTAAAATATACCTGGTCCTTATCACAATTTATTTTTCCGGCAATTTTTTCTCTGGCTAAATTTAAAATATTTTCAGATTCAAATCCTTTCAAATGTAAAGAAGATGGATTCGCATAATTATTTTTAGCCGTTTTTATCATACTCTCCAATGCTTTTTCACATATTCTTGTAGTAGAACTATTATCAAAATATACTTCTTTCAAAATTAATATCTTCCTTTTTATACTCAAAAATATAATCTTTCAATTAACATAGATAAACGAGAAAGCGTCATTTTTAGCTTTCTCGAATAAAGTATAATTAAAATCATTATAAAGAAATATTTTAATTATTGTCGTTATTATTCACATTTGAAT
>CAQBRY010000130.1 GCA_948762645.1 uncultured Eubacteriales bacterium
CTTCAATATAGTATGCTGGTCCTGTTACTTTAAACACTTGATCTTTAGTTTTTTCTTCTATTATAAATCTATAATCATTAGCAATTTTTTCTAAATCAATATAATTCTTATTATATTCAAAAAATTCATCCAATATCTTTTTATCAAATTCTTGTCTAAATTGTTTAACATTTATTTCTTCTGAATGATAACCCTTCTTCTGATATAAATCCCATATTTTTTTATAATTTAATTGCTTTAGCTTTTCCAAACATATATCATTTTCTACATCAGCTTCCTTTACAATTAATTGTACAATAGCTTGCTCATCTAACTCGGAGTGTTCTTGTAAATATGCCTCTACATCCACTTCTTGTCTATGATAACCCTCTTTTTTGTAAATTTCACATAACTCATCAAAATTTTTAGCAAAAAGATTTAAATTGTCTAATATATGCTCTGACTCAACCTCATTAAGGATTTTATTTCGAAGCATTGCACATACTTTTTCTTCTTCAAGTTTTAATTCATCCCAAAATCTCTCCCCTGCTTTTAATATTTTTCGTTTTTCTTTTAAATTTTTTTCGCGAACATTGGACAATTTCTCGTTGTTAGCACTTGCCATTTTTTCCCTTTTATCAAATATAATTTGTCGTTCTTCTAATTCCTTTTTATATTCTTCTCTATACTGTTTTAATTTTTCTTCTCTAGGGATATATTGACAAATCATTTCTTCTCCGTCATCTTTATCCTGTCTTCTTGATGTATACTTAGGAATAATGATAGCTTGTAATTTTCCCATATCATTAACAGCTTGAATAATTTCATCCTTTCCAGATGCCGCATTACCTGCAATAATAAATAATTGGGGGACTCCTTTTTTCTTTGCCCTTAAACTTATTTTTCCACTTAGTACACCTTTAATAACATTTTCTATTTGTATCTGAGCATAGTTCTCAGAATTTTCCTTTCTGGTTGGATTTAAAATAACACGACTAAATAATCCAATATTTTCGATAAAAGTTCGATAAATTGCAGTTGCCTTATTGAATCTTTCTTCGGTCTCTTCCTCTGATACATTTCCTCTTGAACCAGCTTGATTTATAAAAAACTCCCTTCTTGGTATTTCTCGAAATAAAAATAATGAAAGGACACGCTCTGGAAATTCCCGCTTTAATTCTTCTACTACACGAACATCATTTATTATGATCACAGGAGTCTTTCCACTATCTAAAAAAGATTTAATTTTTTCAAGTTCAAATCCATATTTTTTACCATATGTTTGATATCTTAATTCACAATTCTCTGGTAACTGTTCAACAGAAATTAGATCTACTTCTTTTCCCTCCAACGAATCCTTTATTTCATTACTTCGCAAAGATCGGGTACTAAACTTGGGTACCCTAATAGGTGAAAATTGAATATTCTGAATTGCAAGTTTTTGCTCTAATTCCATAATTTCCCCGATCACCGTGGATTTTCCACACCCCGATGGCCCTGTTAAAGTAATAATAAAATTTTTTGTTTTTTCATCCATATATTATCACCTTGTGTATTCTACTTTATATCAATTATTATCAACTTTACTAAGGATACATTTTCTTATGTATCCTTAGTAAAGTTATTTATATTTTATTTTTATCAGCATTTGCAAATGCTTCTTTTACTCGAATTGAAAACTTTGTAATTTCATTGTCCCATTCTGGAGAATTAATCATATAATCTAAATCAGGCGTTACCTCAAATCGTCCTGTCACCACTTCAAGATATGGATTCTCTCTCCTAATTTCTTCGGCACTTTCCTCCGTAATCCACCCTTCTTTTGCACATCTTTTAAGCATATTAGGTGCCATAACTAAATACTTCGAATTCTTTAACTCAGATAAATCAAACTCTTCTGATGTAACCACAAAGTATAGATCTGCAAAACATTTAGCTTTTATCCGTGTCCCATTTGGCAAAACTCTCATCGAATCAATGGGTTGTTCTGTCATTCTACTATCAAAGCTAAAGCTATAGAATTCATCGGATTCTAAATGAAGATTACTAGCGAAGTTAGGATATCTTGTTTCATTCCATTTTCCCAGATATATAATCTTGTCCTCATTAACATTAGTCCATTCACTAATCTTGGTATGTCCTTGCTCTTCTTCTTCCACTGTATATAATTCTTCGGCGATCTCTCTAGAAGCACCAGTTATTATATCTCGATCTTTAATAGCAATATGTCCTCCAACAGACTTATCCCACATACCTTGATTATCCTTTGCATTTTCACTTCGTTTATGGATTAATATTTGCCCCTTTCTGTCAAAAACCAACGCCCACATAACTAACTTATAATTATCACTACCATAAAAAGAATCTCTCGGCATTTGCCCTATAATAGCATGATTGAATGTATAATTATAAATAATCTCCTGCCTGTTACCTTTAGATGTTTCTTCTGTACAGTAATTCGACTTCATATATGCATTAAAATAGCAAACATATTCTTCATACCTTCCAAATCTTTTGGGGTCATCCTTTTCTTCTACATTAGAATTTCCTACATATAGGAACTCCTTCGTATTAAGGGAAAGTAAAGGAGAAATTGTGGCATAATATACCCCATCTATTTTCAACATTTGCACTGGAATAGGATGAAAAATCTGTTTAATTACGAAACGCTGCTTTGTTGCAAAATCATTCTCGTATCTTTTTAATTGCTCTCCTCGATCTGTATATGCCTCTTTCGATGCATACTCTCTAATCAAATTATAATCTCTCGGTTCATTTTTTTCTAAATATTCTAAAATACTATTAAGACATATATCTTGGATTTCTTTTCCTGATAATTTAAATTTGCAGATTTTATTTACATTATCGTCTTTAAACTGATAATCAAATCCATTTACCGCAAATTGGAACAATTCATCTGATTTATCATCGGCTTCTTCTACCAAACTAAGCTTTTCTTCAAGAGCGCTCTGTATTTCTTCTTCATATTGTGTACTCACTCTATTGAGCTGAAAATATTTACGATTTGATAAATAGTGAGAAAATATATCGCTCTTTTCAAAAGCAATTTTTGCTTTTTCTACACATAAAAATAATATTTGATTCAAAATACCATCGTATTTCTCTTCACCTTTAAGTTTCCCAAACTGTCTTTCCTGTTTATAACCTCTATTTACTAATTCTTTACATATATTTTTAGCAAAATTTTCCGTATACAAAATATCTAATTTGTTACGATTACTATCCTCCGTAGGGTCTATGCCAGTTACTTTACTATTCTTATCAACAAAATATCTTCGCAACTTCTGCGTTGAATTTTGTCTTATCTCAGTAAGTGTAGCAATTGGTATACCTGCCCCTTTTGAATTAAGCCCGGAAACAAGTGCCGCTGAATACAATGTCGGATCTGATTCAGCAACAATAGAAATTTCATAATTTTCCTCAGTATATTTCTTATAAAGAAGTTCATAAAGATTAAAATGATTTTCCTGCCAAGGTAAATCAATAACGGTTGTCCCCAACATCCTCAATTCTTTGTTAGAATTTTCAATTTCTTTTACTACAGTATCTTTTTTTACTATAAAAAAAGATACTGCGTTTCTTTCTGTACTCATAATTACACCCTCTTTTACCATTTAGGTAGTGTCAAGTTAACTACCATATTTTTTTTAACAAACCTTATTATTTCAAGGGTTTCACCACTTTTTCAAAGAAAAAAGCAATGA
>CAQBRY010000131.1 GCA_948762645.1 uncultured Eubacteriales bacterium
ACCGAAATCTCATCCATCGACATCAATTCTTTGCCACATTGTCAAGTGGTGAATTCAATTTAGAGCAAAAAATAAGGTTGCTGAACAATTGTCCAACAACCCTGCATAAATTATCTTTATTCAGCGCAACAATTTTCAAATGTTTCTCAATGAATCACCAAAATATCTAAAAAAATAAAAGTATAGATATTAACAAAAGTATCTGGTTAATATATTTTGTAATTTTGTTTTATCCACATTTAAAACATTTTCTTTGTCCAATAGTTGTGCAATAGAAATCCGAATTTTTTCTTTAACCCGTTTATTCTTTGCGATTTCTTTCAATGTATGTGGATATAAATTTAACAGCCATGATACATCAAATTTATTAAAATCAAATTTATCATATTGAAAATAAAAATCAAAAGCAGCACTAACACCAACAAATTCTTCAAACTCCTTTTTATGAAGATTTTTTGTCAAACACCAGTATCCTACTTGTTCTAAATCCTCATATGGGTTTCTTATAGGATATGGCGTAATACCATTATTATTAGAATCCAAGGAATTTTCTTGAATCAAATGCCTCAAATAGTCTTTAAGCAACTCAAGAATATTCTTGTCAATTTTTGCATTACATTCAAGTAATAATGTGAATAAATCAAATCTAAAATTAGCACATAGTTCCTTTTTTGCCCAACTATTAACTTTATATCGAGAACAGGAAGAAATATAGCCCCAATAATGCTTTACAATATGTGGGATCATTTCAGATAAATCATTATCTATTATAGTAGAAACTCTGCTCGCAATTCGTCGAGAACAGTATTCTTTATTATCTGGATCAATATAATGAACTAAATTATAGTAGTTGATTCCACTTGAAGTTGATCTTAACTCAAAATATGTTGATTTTTTTAATGCATCTATTTGTGCATCTATATAGGTAATCAATTTATTTTCAATGATCTGTGCTGTGATTTTACTATATCTTTTTCTACGAAAAATCTGATGTTCCAAAAACAGAATCTTATCATTAATCAAAATATCCGAAAATTCATATTTAAACATAAATCTACAAACATTTTCAACTAATTTTTGAGAAATATCAATATACCTTAATAAAACTAATACATTTTTAAATTGTTTTTGAATATCTGTATCCCTTACCTCTACCACTTTATTTTTAATTACATGATCATAATATTTCATAATATTCATGGTCATTATTTCAACTACATCTAAATCACAAAATATAACTGAATCAATATTATATTTATTAAAAAGCTTTACTATTTCTTTATCGCTAAAATATTCTATAAAGCAATAGAAATCTATTGAATCAAAACTAATCCCATCTTGCCAATGTTCTGGAAACATTCGAGGACTCAGTCGCTTATTTCCTTGCACAGAATATTTATAAACCAGTAACGACAACAAATTTTTTATTGCATTCTGAAATTCAGAAAAAAAATCTACAATAATACCATTGCCAATCAAGAAATGTAGATAGTCATTAATTCTACATATTACTTTTGCGCTACTTGTCAAACCAAGTTCTGCTGTGTTTGATTCTATAGCATTCTGTAATTTTTGCCCATCAATAAAGGCTCCATAAAAATATTGATATAATAAATTAGTCGAACATAACTCTTTAAGACTTGCATACTGGTTTTGGAATTCTATAGGAAGCCTTTCGAACAAGTATTGAATATCCTCTGTAGTTGGAACCATTGCATCAATTTTTTTTATATCATAATTATAATACATGTATACATTTTTTATAATCTTATATAAATTAATACAGTTAATCTCTGCAAAGTAATATAAAAGATAATCTTTTGATTTAAACGAAGTACTGGCCACCTCTGAAAACAAATAAAATGCCTTATCATACTGTCTTAAACGAGCAAAATAAAATGCTTTTCTATATTTACTTTTAGTTTCCGAAAACTCTTTTGAGGTTATTGCAAGCATTTTCATATAATCAAAACTAAGGCAATTAAAATCCGCAAATGGTATTGAGGAATCTATAAAAGAATGTATTATATGACCCATTTTAATTCGTCCTATTTTAGCCTTTGTAAACACCTCCAAAATAGTCTGAAACTTTTTTTGTATAACATTGGGTAATGCATTATATTCCTCAATAGACATATTGCAAATTTTGTGAAAATATTGAATTAAAATACTTTTTCCTGGCAGTGCATAAATTGTTCCATCTTCACTTATTGGCATATCATATGATGATAATTTAGCATATACGTCTTTAATCCGTAATGCATTTAATTTATTGAGTGGCTCCAACAACTCAAATAAAACAAAAAATGCTTCTTCCTCTGTTTTATTATCAAGAATAAAATCTGATGATTTTCTAATTGCTTTTAAAACGGATATATATCTTGTAAAATAGTCATCTGTACTTTTAGATATTTTTTCATATTCTATTACACACAATCCTCTTGACTCTTGGTATAAAATCTCTTCTGCGCTCAACGAATTATCACCAGTATAAATAAAAATAGGTTTATTAAAACGATCCTTAAGCAAGGCTTTCGCCCAATTAAGAATCAGTTTTATATTGTAATCATTTAAACCATATCCAATAAACACTACAGTATTAGTTGAAAAAATTGACTTAAGTAAAGTTTCTATAAGTTTGAAATTTTCACTATAATTCAGATAATCCTCTTCTTTAAAAACAATATTTTTATGCTTTAAATCACCATGAAGTTTTAATATAAATCTGTCGCCATTAATACTTGAAACTTCATTATCACGTGCAATCACTTTAAACCCTTGACAAGATTGAATTGCTGATTCTTCAAGCAAATCGTCAAAGTTTGTCGTTATAAATGAAATAGGATTAAAATTTAATAGCTCCCTATGTATTTCATTAGGAAAAAGCGGCGTTGAAACAAGCGATTTTTCTATAAAATCATAATATTTAGTATCATCCTTTCCAGTAGCATAATAATACATTTGTGGAATTTTTAAATATTCATCCGATGAATACGTCTCTTTAACAGGAAGCTTCAACTCACGACATATATCTTGAATTAACCCTTTCCAAGATGGTGCTCCTGAGAGAGCCGAAATTCCTGCACCAACAAAAAAAGTTAGTGAATGATTTCTAGATGCATTAGTAATTCTTTTAAACTCTTTTTCGTACATATAGATTCTCCTAAATTTTTACCGAAAATATTACTTACTTTATCTATTTTTCAAATACCACATAGGGAAAATTCTTTCGGACTGTATTTCCCTCCCTATGTGGCAAATAATTCTTTATAAAATCAGAATATTTATAAAAAACAAGTCAATGCAATAATTTTGCTATTTAACACTCACATAACATTAACAAATTATTGTTCCCCACAACAAACATCAAGAGCTGTTTATTCAGTAACACTATAATCATTTTTCTATTATCTCTCCAACAAAATTATAAACAATTCTCACTTTTTGGAACTTCTGACCATCCACTTTCCTGACTTCACCAATCAGAATCTTACTGATAAGTCGGTTCAACACAGCTTCGTCCAGTTCCTGGATTGCAGCATATTTGCGGATTTCCTGCATAAATGTCCGAGCATCACTTTCCTGCTCATCTGTACGGCGCATCACCAGCATCAAGTCCTGAAGCCGTTTCC
>CAQBRY010000132.1 GCA_948762645.1 uncultured Eubacteriales bacterium
ACTCTCCATTAATTTTAATTGGATTAAATCGGGCGGTTAAATCCGTATTTGTAATAAGTTGCTTCCACTCAGTCCATGCTTCGCTTTCGTTTTTAGAACGATAATAAATAGCTTTAGTGCCATTACTTAATATAACTTGTTGATAATCAAAAGCACGTCGACAAACAATTATTGTTCCCCATATAGTAACTGCTGTGCCTAAAACATTAATTTTAACACCAGTGATTTGATAAACCCCGACACTTAAATTATCTAAATCGGCACCTAAAGTTAAACTGCCGGGAGATTTAATAGTGTTTGTCAAATTGCCACTTAGTGAAAAAACTTACAGTATTAATATAAAAAACCAAATATTGAAAATTCATACTGCATTTGCCTTGGTATAGCAAAGAGATTTTCTAATAACAAATCCTCAATACATGCATTTAAAAATTTCAAGCTTTTATTTCGAAGCATTTTATAACTCCTTAATTATTTTTCTAAAATAATCTAATCTACCTTTAACCATTTCTGAACTTGCAGTTCCACTACCATTACAATATTGTAAGTATTCTTGATTTTCTGTATACGTATTTAAAAACTCATGAAGCCATTTCAAATAATTTTCTGACGATTTATTATCTTTTATAATTCGATATATTCCATAACAAACAAAGGGAATAGTAGTTGGTTTTATTTTAACAGTTTCAAAATCTTGAAATTCTGTATTTAATATATCTAGTCCTTTATTTATCATTTTAATTTTTGATAAAACAATTTCCTTTGTTGATTCATTTAACAACATATTATTATAATAAATAATAAATTTATTCATATCTTGATTTCTAAATGAACCAAAATCATATTCTTTATTTACTTCACTAAGCATAAGGATTTGAATTACAATATCTCTATCAATATTTCTTTTACGATGAGATTTTGTAAATGTTTTTTTCAAAAACGGATGATCTGCAAGTTTATAAATAACTTCTCTAAGTTCGTTATTTTCTATTGTGCTTCTTTTATGCCCATTTGTTAAAGGATGTCCCATATTAATTCTATCAAATATTTCATTAATTTCTTCATCAGTAGCATCAATCATTGTAATTACTGTTAAATCTCTTGAATAAAATCTATTTTGTACAATTTTATCTAAATTTTTAAATTTTTTTCCTGCTATCTCATATTCTTTATTTTCTATTACAATTGGCTTTAAATTACGAGATAATGAAAAATCATTATTTACATATGATAAAATACACATAAATCTTTGTTTAAAATCTACCACATCAAGTATCTTTGTATCTGAATGTTTATTTAATAAAGCGGGATATATAGGATATAAACGAATAATTGAATCAATAAATAAACTATTTTCATTCTTATTCCATATATTACCACGTCTTTGAATTGGTAAATTAAAATTATATTTTTTATTATCAATAATATCAGTTATTAAAGATAATATGCTAATAGATTTTGTGGAAATATCTTCCATATTTTCTTTCCTCCTAATTCGACAAATTATACAATTAGAATATCACAGAACATATGTTTCGTAAATGATTTTTTGATTTTTCCACAAATTTACTATTAATAACACTTTTAATAATTGTCTAAAAAAATATTATTTTTACAAAAATAATCTAACAACTATTTGTATTCTCTGTTTCTTCCACTACGGCTAAGAGAATTCCTTACATTTTTCTATTTATTTCCATAATAGGTGTTGTAAAAAAATAGAAGAGCAGTATAACTCTTTTGGTTTTACCTAGTCATTGGCAAGTTTTCCTTCTTGGTTTCGAGTACCTTTTACAAGCCATTATATTGACTCAGAATCGTCTATACTCTGTGAACAGTTCCATATTTAAAATAAACTTAGGAATTCCGTTGCTGATTGGTGGTTTAGCTTCTTCCATAAAGCATGTTACTTGGGACTTTCGTCCGTAACCAACAGTATATTTTTTTATCATTGCTGATATTCTTTCGAAATACATTCACGCTCGCCGTTTCCAGCCACGTTGTAGTTATACTGTACTATAATATTCACTATAATAAAGCTTCCCAGCACTGAAAGACAACAACTTTCAATTACGATTCATTTTATAACATTGTGAAGTGACTAATTTCACACATTCCTACCTTTGAAACTTCTAAATATTAATATAGAAATAACTTAGGCATGAAGGGCATATTTAAAACAATAAAATTTTAAATTCGTATACTTATACGTTCTACCAATGTTATTAAAGCCAGCAAATAATCCTGCACCAGCTCCAATTGTTCCAAATAATCCTAATTTAGAAATAATTTGTTCAACAACATTCATAACAGAAGTTAATCCATCAACAGCAGATTTCATATCTTCTCGTTGGAATAATGATTGTGCTATACCTGTTGTTGTTTCTTTTAAACGATTAAGTTTATAATCAAGGGAGTCTATAACAACAGACATTTCTGCATCAGCGTTTCCCGCTGAATTTGCCATTAAATCAATAGATTCCTTGGCACTATCAAAATTTGAAATTAAGGCAGCTAGAGCTTGTCCATTTCTCTTACCAGCTAAAACTTCAAGTAATTCTCATTTTATTCCGTAAGTTCATAACGTTTACGAGTTATTTATTGATAAGTATAATAATTACAAATTATTTAATTTAACATATGGCAATTTAGGTGACATAAAATATGCAGTTATTTCCGATCCATCTTCTGTTAATCCACTTGATTTATTAAAAAACAAATGGAATGAATTAGAACTGAATAAAATTTACTTAATAAAAATAAATATTACTTCTGCTTATGTCGCTCTTGTGCAAAAATATAGTTCTCATAACTATGGTAGTGCAATTATATTTTCTTATACTGTTTCTACTGAGCGTCCTATTTATGTTCAAATACAGGCTGGTGGATGGGCGGAAACTACATTAATTACAAATACGGATTTAATCAGTCGTTTTAGACCAATAAGAATTAATGGAACTAATGGCGATACATTTTCAAGTATCCTTAAAAATAAATGTAATGAATCGGTTAATTTTGTTGCTTTTACAAATAATCCAAGTGACAATCCATTTAGTTTCACAGGAGGTTATGCACTTGTTTTTCATTCTGAATCTATAAATTCCAATAACGTTTTCAAGCTAATTGGAATAAGTTATGATTCGCAACCTAAAATCGAAGTAAAAAGTTTGGATTTAAGGTCATAACAATTATTTTAACTATTATTTTACATCAATTGTTCCGATTCTATTATTATTGAAATATAATGATAATATTTTTGTTGTGGCATTATAATCCAGTCCAAGACGACCTTGGGTTGCTAAATTTCTGACCGTGTTATCCATTCTTTTCCATATAGAAGGCGTGATATTATCGGATTCATATAAAAAAGCAACAAATACTTCATTGAGTGATGAATGCAACATCAAAAAAGTAAAAGTAGTATATTTGGTTACAGTTAGCAATGCTCTGCTTGATTCATAAATAGGTGCATCATCAGGTCGCGCTATTAAGAATTTTTTTGTTTGCGAATCGGTTGTTGCATTTACACATTGCCTTACTGTATTACCAGTTGCAATTGCTGTTTGTAAATCCGTATTTGTAACATACTCTACCCAGTTACGCCATTCCGTGTTTTCA
>CAQBRY010000133.1 GCA_948762645.1 uncultured Eubacteriales bacterium
GGAAAATCTTTTAATTTTTTCTTATAAGAACCAATCCTTATATATTCCTCTCCCGCAAATGCCGTAGGTTTAACCGAAGCCATGGGAATCTCCAGAATAACTACCTTTTTATCCTTCACATCTGCTTCAATAAATTGGATATTTAATCTGGGATTACTTAATCCTACAAGCCAATTTTCCAATTCTTGATTGACTTTTTTAGACGTTCCAGGACAAAAATCTGTTCCTGAAATCTCATGTGTTGCATCATCAATTCCCCATAAGAGATATCCTTTTTCTCTTCGTTCCAGAGCGGCAGAATTACTTATTGATATGCACCGCTAAGATAAGCAGCGCCAACTGTTGCAATCTGTTGAGCAGGTATAGCCGAGGATAACTTAGCATATTGTGCACTACCAGAAAGTTCCAGTTACTCCACAGCAAATCGGAGAGGTTCCATGATTTGTTTTTGTTTTTCAAACATTTTTGAAAAGGACATAAGAAATTTCATATTTTTCCAAATATTGTCGTTCAATTTTGAGTTCTCCTCTCCATTATCATTTGTTTCTTTATTTTTTGATAAAAATATTTTAAAAAGAAAAAACTTCTCCTACCTATCCATTTTCATTTCACTCATTCTCTTAAAAACTTGTGCAGTTTCTCCCACTTTCCAACAAACTATCAGATGTTTTATCATCTCTATATTAGAGATTCATATCTTTTATTCTCCTTTTATATTCTGATATTCTTCATAATTGATTATTTCACCTGTCTTTAAATGAACGAAAGATTCACTTAAATCATATTTATTCTCTAAATATTCAATTTGTTTTTCATCAAAAATCGTTTCGGTTAAATCTGCTCCTGTTAAATCTATATCCGTTAAATCTGCTCTTATTAACATAGCTTCTTTTAAGATCGCGCCACTCAAATTCGCATTACTTAAATCTGCTTGTTCTAAAATAGCTTTTGTTAAGTTCGCTCTCATTAAGTTTGTTATTGATAAATTAGCTCCTTTTAAATCTACTCCTTCTAAATCTGCGCCTTCTAAATCTGCCAACATTAAATTAGCCATAGGCAATCCTATATACGGTAATTGTATTCCAGTCATACGTGCTTCCTGTAAATATATACCACTATAAGGCATTGAACAAAGAGCATCTGTTTTACTATTTACATATACTCTTGATTGAATTATTATATTCTCAAGATTTAAACCCACATATTTATTATAACTTAAATATGTAGATATTGATTCATCAATTCTTAGTCCTTTATTATTCCACAAATGTATAATTTCAAGCATATTTGCAAAAACTCTCATTTCACAATTAATTGCATTTTTATAACACAGACCAGTATAATATGTCATTCCATCTTTCAACATTAAATTAAGGGTATCAATTATAACACTATTTTTATCATTTAATTCACCACTTTGTATCTTATACTTTAAAAATTCACATATAGTTTCAGATAATTTTCCACTTTTAAGAAAGTAACCAAAAACACTTGCCAATTTTTCTTTTGATATTTCTATTGCTCCATATATACAACTAAACATATACTCAACCACAAAATATTCATATATAGTACGATGTACAAAATATAGTTCACTTGTGCCTATCCCCTCACAGTGTTTCAATCTATAAAAATTGCCAATTATGAAATCTTGTTCTAAACTCTCATTTTTATTTGCAACTTTTTCACAAATTTTCTGATATTCTCTCTGTTGTATATAGGCTTCTTCTGGATTATTTTCAAACATCCAAAAAGCTATTTCTCTTGATACTTGATGTATTTGTTCCTTTATTTCGCTAATTCTATGTTGCTCTGCAAAATTTTTATTATCTATACATCTATCATAAATACCACCATCTAAGCTAAAAATTTTATCATACACACTGACAATAGACGTTTCATATTCACAATTTATTTCTAATGCTAATACCATATATAATATAAGTGGAATACCAAGAACAGTTTTGTTATTTATTATATTTTTTAGACCATCATTAGATATTTTAAACTTACCTTTTTCACAATAAACTTTACAAAAGCTCTCCATTTGTCTTTCATCCCAAGGCTGTAATGTAATATATTTACACCTTAGTCTTTCAAAACCTTCAATATAGTTCTCTCTACATGTAATAATCAAAGTAAAATTTTTAATATTGTTCTTATATATTAAATCTCCATATATAGTATCTAAAATATCTTTTCTATTTTTCTTTATGTCAATTTCATCAAAACCATCAAGTATTAATATTTTTCCTTCTAAATCATCACAAGATAACCCCAATTTATCTATTAATATTCTACCATTATTAAAATTCCCCCAAGGTACATCCTTTAAATCAGAAGCAAATTGATAAACCAGAATATCATTAATTCTATCTTTAAAATTATTCAACATCCAAGTAATCAATGTACTTTTACCAATTCCAGCTTGTCCCAATATTAAAAGCATTTTATTATCATCATTATTTTTCATTATATATTGGGATAACAGCACATCTATATTATCATACTCTTTAAGATTTTCTTCATATATAAAGTGAGGAAGATGATCTTTAATATAAACATCACTTAACTTAACATTTTCACCTCTTTTCTCATCCCACTCAGTAAAATTGTTAAGAAACATATTTTTATTCCACACATTAAGATAATATTGAGTTCTGCTTTTTGGTGTAACTACCTTATTCTTTTCTTTAGCGTCAATAAATTTCTTTTCGCTATATTTTATCTCGTCAATCCTTTGCTTCACATCATAAATTGTCTGTTCAATTCTTGAAGTTTTATCACTTTCCTTTTCCTCTTGCATAAGTCTTATCTCACGATATAATTTACTATAATTATCACTACTTAATATTTGATATAATATTCGTTTGAATCTTTCACACTCATACTCATCATAAACAGAAAAACGATGCAAACTAGAACTTATAACTTCCACACCATCAATTTTATCATTCAAAAAGCCAATTATCAAAGCTTCTGCCACATCATAAATCTTATTTTGATTATTTTTATATTTGTTATTTGTAAACTCATTAAGCACATCAACAATTATATTATAAATCTGAGATTCAGAATTTTGATGTTTATTCTTTTTATTTTTTACTGCATTTATGATCTTATTTTTTATATCAGATACATCTGTAATATCACTAATAATTTTTGATATAAACCCACCAACTATAGCACTTGTTAAACCATCCATAACTATTTTCTCCTTGTAATATTAATACAGTAATTATAATCTTTCATAGTAGATGTTACAAGTTAAACATTATTTTTTAATATCTGTCAACCTTCCCTCTTCCAAAAAACAAAAAATCACTTTTACTCATACTCTCTGAGCAAACTTTTAACTGTTTAGTAATTTATAAAAGTTTTTCATAAAATCATACATCTATTAATATTTCCTGTACTTTCAAAAATTCACCTAATACACAAAATAAATTGCAATGAAAAAGTTTTAAAATTTATCAAAATCTAAATATTCAAAAAATATCTTTGGTTATCATACAATTATAAATAGACTCCTTATCTAAAAAGAGAAAACTTCTCTAACCGATCCGTTTTCTCTTCCAACACATTTTACAACCTAATTTG
>CAQBRY010000134.1 GCA_948762645.1 uncultured Eubacteriales bacterium
CATAAGTACTGTTCCAGAGCCTATTGTAGAATCAAATTGCTCAGACAGTCCCTTTTTCGAACAAATATTTAAATCATCAGCAAGATTTTTATATAGAGAAGTAAAACTTCCGGAAATATCCTTTTTGTATGGAAGTGATTTTTCGGCTATTACAGATATATGTTTTTTCGATCCATTAGAATTTAAAAATTCCCTTGATATATTTACGATCTCTTTTTTATTCCAGACCATTTTAAGGTATGGCGAAGATATAACTTTTGCAACTGCCGTAGCTTCTAAATTTTCTTGATATGCCATACTTTCAAATCTATTTACATCCTTTTCGGATATTACCACAGCCATACGTTCCTGAGACTCGCTTATAGCTAATTCCGTACCGTTAAGACCCTCATACTTTTTGGGAATTACATCAAGATTAATTTCAAGCCCTTCAGCTATTTCTCCTATAGCTACGGCTACTCCCCCAGCACCAAAATCATTACATTTTTTTATCATCTTACAAACTTCGATATTTCTAAAGAATCTTTGTATTTTCCTCTCCTCAGGAGCATTACCTTTTTGTACTTCCGCTCCACAGGTTTCCAGTGATTTCGAATCATGTGATTTAGATGAACCTGTAGCTCCACCGCAGCCATCTCTACCTGTTCTCCCGCCTATTAAAACTACAACGTCTCCTTCTTTTGGAGACTCGCGGTATACATTTTCTGCGGGAGCAGCTGCTATAACCGCTCCTATTTCCATATGTTTAGCTTCGTATCCTTGATGATATATTTCGTCTACAATTCCAGTTGCAATTCCAATTTGATTTCCATAAGAAGAGTACCCAATGGCAGCACTGGACACAATCTTTTTTTGAGGTAATTTTCCTTTGATAGTTGCATTTACAGGTTTTAAAGGATCTGACGCTCCTGTTAATCTCATAGCTGCATAAACATAAGATCTTCCCGAAAGTGGATCTCTTATAGCCCCTCCTATACACGTAGCCGCTCCCCCGAAAGGTTCTATTTCCGTTGGATGATTATGAGTTTCATTTTTAAATAGGAGTAGCCAAGGTTGCTTTTTACCATTAACTTCGACGTCTATTTTTACTGTGCATGCATTTATTTCATCCGACTCGTCAAGAGTATTTAATTTTCCTGTATTTTTTAAGTATTTGCATACTATCGTACCTATATCCATTAAGGTTACAGGTTTGGATATACCTATTTGTTTTCTCATATCTACGTATTCATTGTAAACTGGTTCTATATTTTGGTCTTCAAATGTTACGCTATCTATTATCGTAGAAAATGTGGTGTGTCTGCAATGGTCTGACCAATATGTATCCACTACTTTTATTTCTGTAAATGTAGGGTTTCTTTTTTCTTTTCTGAAATAATCTTGGCACAAACTTAAATCTTCTATGTCCATAGCAAGTCCATTTTCAGAAATGAACTCTTTCAGTTCATTTTTTGGAAGATCTATAAAACCTTCTATTTCTAAAATATCTTTTGGATTATTACATTCATGTTCTAAAGTTGATAGTTTTTCAAGACTTGCTTCTCTACATTCTACGGGATTTATTACGTAATTTTTTATTTTAAGTATTTCTTTTTCTTCTAAATTACCATATAATACATAAATTTTTGCAGTCTTTACTATGGGTCTTATTCCCCTGGATATTATCTGAATACATTGTTGTGCCGAATCTGCTCTTTGGTCAAATTGACCCGGTAAATATTCTACCGCAAATACCGTATTACTTTTAAAATCAGGCAGTTCTTCTGTATATATTCTGTCAATTTGCGGCTCAGAAAAAACTGTAGCTTTTGTATATTCAAATAGGTCTTTATCTATGTTTTCTACGTCGTATCTATTGATAATTCTAACGTCTTTTAAATTACTAATCTGCAAAAAATTATTTATATCGTTTAAAAGTGACTGTGATTCATTTGAAAATTCTTTTTCTTTCTCTACATATAATCTATATACCATTTATAGTTCCTTCCTACTATACTCTAAGGCATTTTTACCAATATCTTTCCTATAGTACATATTTTCAAAACTTATTTTCTTAGCCTTCTCATACGCCCCTTTTACAGCAAGTTCTAAAGAATCGTCAACTTGCGTTACGCTGATAACTCTGCCTCCTGCAGTGACTAAAGTGCCGTCTTTATTTTTGGCTCCTGCAATATTTATATGTTCTTTTATATTATTTGGAATTTTTATCTCAAATCCTGTTTCGTATTTTTGAGGATACCCTTTTGATGACAATACTACGCAACATGAAAATTTATTTTTAAATTTTACTTTTTCTTGCGATAACGTTTGATTTGTCGTAGCTAACATTATATCTAATAGATCGGATTCTAAAAGAGGTAATATCGCTTGTGTTTCAGGATCCCCAAATCTACAGTTATACTCAATAACCTTAGGACCATTTTTTGTAATCATCAGTCCAAAATATAAACAGCCTTTGAACTGTCTTCCTTCCGCATTCATACCTTCTATGGTAGGTTTAAATATTTTTTCCATACAAATTTTTGCAATTTCTTCAGTATAATACGGATTTGGTGCAATAGCTCCCATACCTCCTGTATTTAACCCTTTATCGCCGTCCTGAGCCTTTTTATGGTCCATAGAAGATATCATAGGGACAATTGTTTTCCCATCAGTAAATGATAATATCGATACTTCTGGACCTTGTAAATATTCTTCTATTACTATTTTATTTCCGCTTTTTCCAAAGACTTTATCTTGCATTACCGATTGTATAAATTCAGAAGCTTCCAAATAATCTTTTGAAATAAATACTCCTTTTCCAAGAGCCAGACCGTCTGCCTTTATAACTATCGGATACTTTGATTTTTTTAAGTATTCAAGTGCAGATTTATAATCTTCAAAAACTTCATATTCCGCAGTAGGGATATTATATTTTTTCATGAATTTTTTAGAAAAAACTTTACTTCCTTCTATAATAGCCGCCTTAGAGTTAGGTCCAAAACAAGGTATTTTTAAACTTTCAAGCTTATCAACTGCTCCAAGAACTAAAGGATCGTCGGGAGATATAATGGCGTAATCTATATTTTTATTCTTTGCAAAATTAGCTATTTCATCTACATTTTTTGAATCTATATCTATACAAACTGCCTCTTCTAAAATACCTCCGTTTCCGGGAAGAGAATATACTTTTTCAACATTTTTATTTTCTTTTATCTTTTTTATTATTGCATGTTCTCGTCCGCCACCGCCGACTACCATAACATTCATATACTCTTTCCTCCAATTAATGATGAAATAGTCTTATACCAGTAAAAGACATAACCATATTATATTTATTACAGCAGTCAATAACTATATCGTCCCTGATAGATCCTCCGGGCTGAGCGATATATGTCACACCGCTTTTCTTAGCCCTTTCTATATTATCATCAAATGGGAAAAATGCGTCTGATCCGAGAGATATACCGGAGACTTTGGAAAGATATTCATTTATTTCATCGCCGGTAAAAGGCCGAGGCTTAGACGTAAAATATTTTT
>CAQBRY010000135.1 GCA_948762645.1 uncultured Eubacteriales bacterium
TTAATAAATGAAAAAATCTCTCCGCTTGAATTTCTTCAAATGAATATGATTTTTGACCCAAATGTAAAAATAATATTGAATGAAATATTATCATTAATTTGTAAAGCAAATGTTGTTTATTCAGATAAGCAAGAGTGTTTTGTTATCGGGGGCAGGCTTCTCGATAAAAATAATTTTAATGAAGTTATAGATATAATTCGCAAAATAAACAGTGTTGAAAATACGGATGAGCCGATTGAGAATCCGAGTAATGAAAAAGCTAAAATGATACTTGAAAAACGAAGAAAAGCACGCATGAAACTTATGAGCAGCAATAATAACGAAGCTTTAAATCTTTATGATTTAGTAAGCATTGTTGCAGTAGGTCTGAAACTTCCGATAGACAAAGTAGCGGAATATAGTATTTATCGGCTTTTAGACCAATTCAAAAGGCTTATGGCAAAAGAACATTATGAAATAAGTATTGCTTCCTTGCTTCATGGAGCAAACAAAAATGATTTGGAATTAAAGCATTGGACAGGAAATAAGAGTATAAATTGATTCAATCAGATATTTATAATATAATTTTATTTAAAAAAGCTGAGCAATCTGTGAGGTAAAACATGAGGCATAAAGCTATAAATAGAGTCGATATTTTCAAGTATGCAAAGGAAAGTTTTGACACCGAACCGGAATATTTATGGAAAAAATTTCCGCAATACGCAGTATTAAGGCACAAAAATAATGCAAAATGGTATGCAGTGATAATGGATATTCTCAAACAAAAGCTAGGATTACAAGGACAAGAAAAAGTTGAAATTTTAGTTGTAAAATGTGATCCTATCATGATTGGTTCATTACTTCAAAATGAAGGTTATCTACCTGCATATCACATGAATAAAGAACGCTGGATAACGATACTTCTCGATGGTTCGGTTCCGAAAGATTCGGTATTTGATTTATTATCTTTAAGCTACGATTTGACGTCAAAGCAAAAATAAGCCTATAAGGAGATATTCATGACATATAGAAAAGGGACTTTAGATGATGCTAAAATAATTTATGACTTAATTTGTGACATGGAAAATAAAAAATTACCATATAACAAATTTATAGAAATATATTCTGCACAATTAAAAAACGAAAATTATTATTGTCTTATTTGCGAAACTGATAAAAAAGTAATAGGCGTTTTAAATTTGCGTTTTGAAGAACAGCTTCATCATACAGAAAATATAGCAGAAATTATGGAATTTTCAGTTCTACCTCAATGCAGAAACCAAGGAGTCGGCAAAAAAATGATAGAAGAAGCATTTAAAATTGCCCAAAAAACGGGATGTTCTCAGATAGAAGTTGCTTGTAATCAATTAAGAAAGGACACACACCGATTTTACACAAAGGAAGGTATGCACAATTTTCATTTTAAATTCTCAAAACGATTATTAGGAGAAGATAGCCCTGATAATATGTTGGGAAAATAATTTTAAAAATATTAAATACATAAAAAACAGTCTCGAAGTTACGGGACTGTTTTAATTTTAGGAGGAATTTATAATGTCAAATGCAAATACAAAATTTGGAGCAAAAGAAGTTATGGATGTAACGCTTTACGATATGTCCACAAATAAACCGGTTATCTGTTTTGATACACTTAAAACATCGAGTATCAGTGTAACATCTGAAAAGGTCTATGCAAGAGGCGGCAAAGGAAATCCTAAATTAATCACATGGGAAATCAATAAAGAGGCTACTTTAAATATTGAAGATGCCTTAATTTCGCCAAAATCAATGGAATTGATATCCGGCATGGCAACCGCAATCGGTAAAAAAACCGTTTATGTACGGCAACGCAATGAATTTGATACAACCGGCGATTCACCTAAAGATAAGGGTGATTTATATCCATTAACTTGTTCGGAAGAGGGAACTATAAATTTAGCCTTTGTCCCTAAAGAAACCGTAGAAAAAATACAGGTCTACTTAAAAGAAGATGACTGTGGGGCTCAAATATCCATGGAAGGAGCAACCTTGTCAGAAAAAGTTTTAACTTTAGGCGAATCCGCAGCAGAAAAAGCCAAGGGAAAGAAAGTAATCGCTTACTATACAAGAGAAACTAACGATACCGCACAAACCTATGTAATAACCGCAGATAAATTCGCAGGAACATATAAATTAGTCGGTGATACAGTAATTAGAAACGCTGAAACAGGCCTTGATGAACCATTCCAGATAATCATTCCAAATCTTAAATGGACCTCAAATCTTGAACTCGGATTTAGTGCCGATGGTGATCCATCGAGTACGACCTTCGAGTGCGAAATTATGAGAGAATCCAGCAGTTCGACAATGATTGAAATGGTGAAATATGAATAATCGAAGCAAGTACAATGTGGACAATTCGGAATTCGGAAAGCTTAAAAGAACATACAACGGAATTTTATATGACAGTCAGCTTGAATGTAGGTTCTATGTAGAATATTTACTCCCGAAACTTAAAAAAGGAATAATTAAAGACATAAGACGGCAGGTTCATTACGAACTCCTGCCCTCTTTCATTTATAAAGATAAAAAACACCGTAGCATCGAGTATATAAGCGATTTTGATGTTCTATATAATGACGGATATTTTGTAGTAATTGATGTAAAAGGCATGATAAAACCGATTGATAGGCTCAAAGCCAAACTTTTCAAATATAAATATCCCGACATAAATTTTGAATTTGTGAGGTACTCAAAAGAACATGGTTGGTATTTTAACTAAACGAGGAAGTGATATGTTTGAAAGAAAAACTTAATTTAAAAGCTTTAGAAAAGGCTATCTCTAAAGAACCCATACAACTCGGCGAAATAGATGGTAAAAAAATAATTTTTAACCCAAATATATCCTTTGAGAAAATTTTTATTGCAGGGGAAAAAATATCAGATAGCATCTTGAAAGCAGATGGATCATATCGTCCCGAGCTTAAAGGGATACTTATTTTCTGCTTTATAATCCAGAATATGACAAATATTCCGATTAAAAGAGATAAAGACGGCACTCTTGATATGGACTTTATTTATACCTTAATGTGTTCCGAAATCGGAGAAAACATTACTAATCAAATAGTTACTTACCCTGTTTATAACTTTTTGTATGATAAAGTTGAGCAAACTTTAGATTTTAAGAAGGAAGTTTATTTCAGAAAAATTTCATCTCAAGACAAAGTTTTAGAAAATTTAGATGGTATCATATCAGAAGTAAAAAACGCAGTACAAAAAATTTTATCCTTTACTGACGAACACAAAAACCTTATTTCAAGCGGAACGCTTAATAAAATGATTGAAACCTTAGATAAATTCAAATCCAAGTAAATCATGAAAGTAAAAAATCTGAAAGAGTTAAGAAAATTTATAGAAAAATCCATAAATAATGCCCTTGAAAATGAAGTTTTTGAAACCGTAAAAGAAGCTGAACGTGAACATATCCAAGATGATGTTTTAAGTGTTTATTCTCCCAATTACTATATTCGC
>CAQBRY010000136.1 GCA_948762645.1 uncultured Eubacteriales bacterium
TGCCTTAAGAAATATAGTCTAAATAGAGTGTCCAACTTTATGGGTTCACTTCAAGAACAGGGATGAAATGCTAAGTTATTTTGAATCTTTGGGTGGAGAAATAATTGAAGAAAAGGAGTATAACCAAATATTAGTAAATATGAACGATAGTGTAGATAATAATTTCTAGGGAAATTATTATTAAATAGCGTGCAATTACTCAGATATTATATTATAATACAGTTATTGGATGTACGTTAAGGAAATATTTAGTGAGTTGAGAAGAAATGGAAAAATCCAAGTTAAAACATATAGATATAGTACAAAGTACAATTACACGTTTGGCTAAGAATTCTTTTCTGATAAAAGGATGGACTATAACTTTATTAACAGGGTTACTTGTATTTTTATCCAAGCATGGAATTACAGATAAATTTGTATATTACATTATATTTTTATTGCCGATAGGAATATTTTGGATATTAGATTCATATTATTTATGGCAAGAAAGACTATTTAGAGGTTTGTATGATCGTATTACAGATGATCTTAATGGAGAGTCAGATTTAAAAATGAAGATTCCAATAGATATTAAGGATAAGATACGATTTCGGTCAGCACTTTTTTCAATTTCAGAGATTATTTACTTACTACTAGCAGTAGTTTCAGTAATAATCGTGATTGCATGGTAATTTTGTAGTTTTCATTTTATGCCTTTTAGTGTATCCATAATTAGTTGACGGATATACTAAAATTTGAAGAGATCATAATGGACACCATACTTTCTAGTTGAGTTTTTGTGGTAGGATACACAAGAGAAAGATTCTATTATGGCTCTTTTTTTGTGTATACAGATACTTTTTTAATGATAAATCAAAAAACTGCGTAATGAAATAATAGCATTACACAGTAAAAAGTATAGAGCCGCTTTTTTCATTGAATTGTATATTAAAGACATAGTAATATGCTTGTACATTACAAGTGTTAATGATATATATGAACTAATGTAGAAATATGATATGTGATTCAGAATACTTATTGGGAGGAGTTTAGGGGAATGAATGAGGATAATCGTAAGAAAACACGCGGTGGGTATAATAATAAGCTTGCTGTTAAAAATGATTTAAATAAATTATGCGATATATTGCCTAATGTTGACTTTGATACCAAGAATACGAAGTTTGGGATATTAAAGAAAGCACCTAGGCAGTTTTCAGTAGATGTTAAACTTTCGATTAAAGATGAGAAAGGGAGTATATGTGAAACCTGGATGATAGTGACTTCTAATAGTGTTAGGAGTGACAGAATCAAAGGAAATGAATTTGACGTAGAACACATAAAACGAATATTCAATGAGATAGATAGAGTCAAAACAGGTGATGTAAGGGCTTTTTTTGTTGTACCGGACGTTCAAAGCAAAAAAGATTTAAGAAATTTTGAAAATTATAGGCAAAGAGTCGAATCTAAGGAATTAGTATCATATTTTGATGGTATTTTTAAGTTGAGTGAATTGACCAATTATTTGAAAAATGAAGCTGGGAAATATATCAAACAAGGGATACGATCTAATTTATTTGGTGACAATGCAGAAGAAAAAATAGTGGAGGCTTTTAATAACAAGGATAATATAACTTTATGGAATAATCCACAAGACAGAGTTACTAAAAGTTCGACCTACTATATTGTTCAAAAAGTATTAAATAAATTATCAGTACCAAGAGACGAATTACTCAAATCAATGGAAGCATATAATGGCAATAAGAAAGGGAGTTCCTATCTTGATGAATTGGCAAGTATTAAAGGCCAAGGCGGAAAACCTAAAACAGATGTTTTAATAAAAATCCATTATGGTGATAAGTTTAAAAAGATGAAAATATCGATTAAAAATCCAAATAAAAAAGGGAGAAATGTAACAGTTCATGAGGGGAGTGTTGAAAAATTGTTGGGGGATTTAGAAATGACAATGCCCTCGGATAGTAGATTCAATGATAGGGAACAATTTCAAAAATTGAAAATTGCTTTGCTGGATTTTCAAAAAAGTGGTTCAGCTAAGGGAATGGATACAGATTTGAGTAGGTTTTTAAATGATAATTTATCAGATTTAAATGCTTGGTTGATTGACTACGTTATTTTTGGAATAAATAATGGAACATTAACTAATAATCAAAAAGCAGATTTACTCGTAGTTGTTGATCCAGATAGTGGAGATTTAGAATTAATGACAATTGCTGAGGCGAGGAAAAAGTTGCTAGAATATTGTAATGGTCGTAAAGCGGGATTTAGAACACCATTTAGTTGGACATATCCTAGTAAAAAGCGAGGAAAGAAAATACAACTAAAGATGCCGATAATTTAGATGAGAGAGGTATGAAAATGGTTACTCTAGTTTTGGAGAAACTATTTTTGTAGTTAGTGATTAGTTGTCATATCATCTAATCGGACGTAAGTTATATAATATAACGGGGATATTTTTGATTTATATATATTTAAAATCAAAAATGTGTGGTATAATTTCCGTATCTGAAAAAGAGCGGAGGAACTAAAAATGCGAGGTGGCACAAGAAAAGGTGCAGGAAGAAAAGCTCTAAAGAAATCCAATAAAAAGAAAAATCGTAATGTGTGTATGGCTGATGATCTGTACAATAAGATTATGGAGACGAAAATTGAAGGAATAGATAATTTTTCGCAAAAATGTCAATATTTGATTAAAGAAGGTTTAAAACGATACAGTGTCAAGAAAGAAGATGCAGAAGAAATGGATTCTAAATTGAAATTTATTGACTTATTTGCAGGTATTGGTGGAATTCGAAAAGGTTTTGAAGATCAAGATACTGTAGCTGTATTCAGTTCCGAATGGGATAAGTATGCCGCAAAAACTTATAAAGCAAATTATGGTGATGAACCATATGGTGATATCACTAAAATTAAAGAAGAAGATATTCCTGAACACGATGTATTACTCGCAGGGTTCCCATGTCAGCCCTTTTCAAATATTGGAAAACGTGAAGGATTTGAGCATGAGACACAAGGAACACTATTTTTCGATGTTTTGAGAATTTTGCGCTATCATTTGCCTAAAATGTTTTTATTGGAGAATGTAACGGGGCTGTTGACAATTCAAGGAGGTAAAACATTTCAAATTATTCTTAGCGAATTGGAGAAATCTGGCTACAATGTTTTTTATGATGTATTAGATGCTCAAAATTTTGGATTACCTCAGAGAAGAAAACGCGTGGTAATAGTCGGCTTTAGAAATGATTTAGGGATAAATAGCTTTGCATTTCCACAAGGTGATATTGAGCATACTGTACCGATAAAGTCTATCCTAGAACATAATCCAAAGGGATATACAATATCAAAACACTTACAACAAAGTTATTTATTTAAAAAGGATGATGGAAAACCAAAGTTAGTTGATTTTAACTCTGACGAAGTTGTAGGTACTTTAGTTGCGAGCTATCATAAGATTCAAAGA
>CAQBRY010000137.1 GCA_948762645.1 uncultured Eubacteriales bacterium
AAAAAGCCAGACTTTGTGGTGAAAGTCGGCTTCTCTATAATAAGATTCAAAATTACATAGACAAAAATGCCACTGAAACTTTAAATCAAAATGAATACAGGGAACATTATAACACATTATCGAGTGAACATGAAAAAATAAAACAAAAAATCGAGAAAATTGATACTAAACTAAAAAATAAAAGGGCTAAGGTGATATCAATTGAGAATTTTTTAAATGAGATGTTGGCAAAAGAAAATTTGATCGACACATTTGACGAAAAACTTTTTACTGGTGTGGTAGACAAAATTATTGTGAAGTCTTATACCAAAGCGGCTATTGTATTTAAAAATGGTCAAGAAATACCTTTAAATTTGGCGGAGTATAAATAATAATAACTTGAAAATAATCCTATCTTTACTGCTTTGAGATAGGATTATTAAATTACATAAAACAATATTGTTAATTTTGTAACTATATCCATATTTAATTTAAAATTTCTATAATTTCGTCAAGCAGATTAAACGCAAGATCATTGTTCGTAGAAAACCATGACTCATAATCCTTATCTGAAATAAGTATAGAAACAACTACATTCTTTCCAGGAAGAACAAAAAGCATAGCTTGATGATTATTGGAAACTCCTGATTTGCTAAGGCATTCCACGAATTTATACTTTTTATCTACAACTTTACTAAAGCCTAAACAATATACTTGCTCAGGAATTTTATTTGGTATTACATTTGAATTAATCTTTCTAATTTCCTCTATCGACTTTTTTGACAAAATTTGATTTTGTGCGTCTTCGCAAAATATTACTCCCAATTTACATAAATCTTCAGCAGTAGAAGATAATCCTCCGGCGGCGTATGATGAAACAGACAGTGGAGAAATATTTTTGCCATTTTCAAAAGCATAAGCAATATTAGTACCGCCATTTGTAGAATATTCTCCCAAACTAACTCCCGTGTTTTCTAAACCAAGAGGAGTGAAAATTTTCTCTTGTAAAAAGTCCATGTATGTTTGTCCTGTTATCTTTTCAATTAGAATTTCTATCGGTACAATGCTATTATTACAATAAAATGAAGATTCTCCAGGCATAAATTTTAAATCTTGAGTTTTAATAAATTCTAGAAATTTTTTTATATAATTTTTATCGTATTCATCACCTTCATATCCATCTAAGAAGGTACCCGAAATACCAGAACTGTAGCTTAAAAGCATCCTTGTAGTTATCTTTTTAAAGTTCTCATTTGCCATAGAAAATTCCGGAAGATATTTATAGATTGGTTTATCTATATCAAGTTTTCCATCATCCACTAAAATCATAGTAGCTACCACAGCAAATATTTTACTCACGGAAGCTATATTAAAACGTGTATTTTTATTAATTTTTTCTTTCGTTTCTCCGTCAGAAAATCCAAAGCAATTTTGATATTTTATTTGATCATTCTGCATAATAGTAATAGAAGCTCCACCATTTTGTAAGTTAAGTTTTTGATTTAAAAGATAATCTACGCTTTCATAAGTGTTATAACATTTTGCATAAAAATTTGAAACTCCAATAAAAGTTAATAATGCACATAAAAAAACCGTTAACTTCTTATACTTATTAATATTACTCAACCCTTTCTTTAACTAACATATTTCCTCGATTTTGACATGGTGCTGTTTTTGTTTACTATCATAGGTAATGCCAATAGCGAGTTTTTGCCCAGTGTAATCTTTGAGTGCTAAAGGATAGCGTTTTTCCTTGATTTGAAGAAGTGCTTCGTCAGGAGTGGAGTCTTTTTTAAGTTCAATGATAAATGCAGGCTTACTTTTGTCATTCGGGTAAAAAATGAAATCTGCAAAACCAATACCTGCCGGCATTTCACGAACTATTTTATATTTACTTCTTGCACTTAAGTATACTAGAGTGATTATGCAGGCAAGGGAGTTTTCATCGTTGTATTTTATGATCGGAATATTTATATCGTGGGCCTCTTGAATCAATTTTTCCATGGTTTCTGTGTCTTTGCGGAGCGTAGCTTTTAGCATCTCGTTTGATTTCATAACAATTTCGGAAACTGCACCCATTGATTTATCTTCTAATGCTTCATCGAATTTTATGCGTAGCTCCTTATTTGGAATAGTAAGAGTTTCATCGTGATAACTTAAAAATCCATAAATCGTCATTGCAGAAAGTATTTGATTTCTCGTGTTTAATTCTTTTTGCTCCGCACTATAGCCTTTTAAATTTATTTCTAAAGGAACACCGGACACCGTCTGCACAACATCATTCTTTATATCATCTACATCACTATTTATATAATACAAAATTTCATCCATAGGACCTGTATTAGTCCAGTAGCTTTGGCATACCCCTTGATTTAATGCTGTTGTTACCGAACGTGGATTATATATCTGTAAATTATTACACGTATAATAACCATTATACCACTCTTTTAGATTATCCATAGAAACTTTGCTCTGTTTTTCACATAATTCTTCTACTTCGTCGTTTGTAAAACCAAAGTATTTATCGTATGTGTGATCGTTCATTATGTTGAACTCTAAAAACATATTAATAGCCGAACCCTGCGAGTATTTTGCGATAGGTAAAACCCCTGTCATATATGCAAGTTCTACATAAGGTCTGTCTTTTAACATACCTCTCAAAAATTCTAAAAAATCTTTTCTTTCGTCTTCGGAAAATAAATTGTTATTAAATATATAATCCCATTCATCTATTATAAATATAAAACCTTCGCCAGTTTTATCATAAATTTGCTTAAATACGTCAGATAAAGCCAAATCAGAATTTATTTTTATGTCCGAGCAAAAATCTTTTAAATCTTCCAAGAGTAAATTTGTATATCTATCGATGAACTCTCCATAAGTACAATTTTTCTTAGGGAACTCATTAAATGTCATATAAATTACATTATGTTTATTTAAATGATCTAAATATGAATCGCTTTTATTAATTGCAAGTTTGTCAAAGAGTTTTTTAAAATCAGCATTTTTAGAGTAATAACAAGCAAGCATCATGGCGTTTATTGTTTTGCCAAACCTGCGTGGTCTTGTTATACATATATATTTGCTAGGTGTTTTTATATTTCCATTTACTTTTTCTATAAATTCAGACTTATCTACAAAATATTTATAATCTGCAACTTCAGTAAATGAATTGCTAATTATTGGCGTATTTAAAAAGTATGGCATAAATACATCACCGCCTCAGGTTTTAATTTCTTACTACTCATTATACCATAACCTTTAAAATTTATGAACCTTAGCAAGGGAAACAACAGGAAATATGATAAAGAATACTGTCGAATTTACAAATCGTTACAAATTTGCACCCATTTTTAAAAGTTTGCACCCACGCAGAAAAACTGTAACGATTATAGTTTTTAAAAATTTTAGAAATGCACCCTTGTAAAAAATATGGGTG
>CAQBRY010000138.1 GCA_948762645.1 uncultured Eubacteriales bacterium
ATGGAATGGCAAATTACAGAGTTGGAGATGTAATCCGTTTAACAAGAAAAGCAGCGGGAATAACGCAGGAACAGTTGAGTGATGGAATTTGTTCTGTGGAAACGCTGTCTCGTATTGAATAAGGCTTTATTATTGTTTAAAATTTGTTGTTGACCAACATATAAAGGAAATTATTGTTAGGGTAATTGTTGGAAGGTAGGTATGCTATTTAATATATACATTTATCTAATATAATTCTATGGAGTTAAAGGAATGGATTTGTCAAAATTAGGCGTAATATTTTTCCGGTTTTGACATGGTGAAATAATTGTTTGAGAGTTATAATACCTGTCTTTGGTATCAAACATTAAAAAATGGTGCAAACTGGAAGAAAGAATATAAAAAAATCTGTTACGGCTATCTGTAACAGATTTTTTTGAGGTCAAATTATCAGATTATAAAGAGTAATTTATTATAGATTTTACTTGTTTTTCTAATAAAAAATATATGTTTTAGAAGTGGCAAAACCATAAAGCTGTCCAACACAGGATGTGAATAATTCTACTATTTTTTCGTAATTGTCACCAAGAAAAGAGAGGCCATCAAGCAGTTGGTCATAAGAATAATGACAGGGATGGAAAAGACAGGGAAGTACATCATGGAAAGTTTTATACTTACTACAAGGAAGGACACTGCGGGCAAAAATAAGAGAAGCAAGAAGTTCATAAAGGTCAAAATGAAAATCATTTGTAAGGTTAAAAAGATTGATATATTTCTGAATACTGAGCGCATTCAGAACGGAATTAAGAGGGAAATAGCCAAGATAACGGAGAAGAGAAACAAGGGAAATTTTACTAGAAATTTCTTGTTTTTTTACCATGTTAAGAGAATCAACTTCAGCCTGAAAATGAGCAACAGGATCAGAAATACCATTGGCAGAAAGGGTTTCCACAGAACCAAGTGATTTAAAACATTTATGCGCAGTTTCTTTCTTAGGAGAATAAAAACTTTCATAAATGGCAAGATAGGTACGGTTTTTCAATTTCGTTTTTTTAAGAAAATATGCCATAAAATCAACTCCTTAAATATAACACCATGAAATATAACACATTTAAAAAAATATGCAAGCTATTGAAAAGCTTTAAATTAAAGGATTATAAAGAAGTGGGAAATCGAAAAAACATGGTGCTAACTTCTAAAGACGGGGATTCAGGAATAAGTTTACTATTACATATATATTATTTTTCAAGCATGAATGTAACAAGTCATAAGTGGAAAAACATTATATCCGATTTTGATATGGTCTTTTGATGTACTGAAAGTTATAATAGATATATATTAAGCTTGATATTGCAGTGTTGCCCAAGGACGCTGGTAATTATTTTTCCGGAAAAAAGTAACTATTAATTATATGGAGAAGGGAAGAACGGAGAATATACTTGGAAGTTATCCCATATCTATTTTAGAAAAAGAATATGTTTATAACTTTTAAAGGTATAAATTAATGTGAGGAAAAAAGATGAGAAAAAAGAATGTAATAATGATGGCTTTAACTTTGACTGCGTGTGTGGCAGGAAGTTTTCCAGTGAATGTAAAAGCAGCAGATTTGAATAGCGAACAGGAAATTGTGGAGTGGCTGGAGGATTGCAATGATAGAAGTGATTCAAATGCTGAATATGAGGGGATAAACATTGGAAGAGCATCGGGTAATAAGTTGGTAGCAAGCGATGTTTGGATAGAATATTCGGGAGCAGGTACATATTTTTTTGCAAGCGGATATACAGATGTGAAAACTTCGTCTGGTGCTGATGCGTATCATTACACAAGGACAGAATATAGGCGTAAGTCAAAAACAAATCCTTTAGCACAGCAGACAGAATGGGGGTATGGCTTTGTGGCTGCCGAAACTGCTGATGTTTATACGCCAGCTTCTATGGACGACGTGTATGGAAAAGTTTTTTGGGGTGACTAATATAATGTTATAAAAGGTTGTTTAACTTTAAGGGGCTATCGAAAAATGTAATTTATCTATAATATGTAATAATGATATTAAGTAAATTACATTATTTTTCGATAGCCATTTTGAATATAAAATTATAGAAGAAGTAGTATCGGAGAAATATGTTATGATAAATGGAAAGAAGATTTTCGGTGGTGTTATATTATTATTTTGTTTACTATTTTTTTCGGGATGTGGTCATAAGGATACAGCTAATTTAAGTAATACAGAGCCTACTATAATACAGGAAAATATTAATGAAATAGAACAAATAGATTTTGAATCTTGTAAGGAATTAGAATTACTTGGCATTGTTGATACTTATGATAATGCAAATGAAGTGGCAGCTTTTTTTGAAGATCAGGATTCTTTGGATAAACTGATATCCTTTAATCAGCAATTAAACAGTCAATTTGAAGTTTATGAAATTTATATGCAGCCGCTTCAATCAAAGTTGTATTGGAATATAGATGATAGTTTTTTGAAAACATATAATGGAGTGGTAATAAAAAATCAAGAAATCGAAATTGAAGGAAAAAATTGTTTTATATCTTCGTTGAATAGTCTTCAGGTAAATCTAATTGCATATCGTTATTTTTTTGACTATATAGGAGAGGGCAGAGGCTTTAGTGAGTCTGATTTTCAGTATAAAGGAAGTGGGAAAGTACCTATTATTCTTGGCAATGATTATAAGTCCTATTATTCAATTGGTGATAGTATAGAACTTAATTATTTACAAAAGGATTTTGTATATGAAATTATTGGATTTTTTGAGCAAGGGCTGAAATTTAAAATAGGAAATAGTGAACATGATATTGACAGATATTTATGCGTACCATTTTTTTCATTTTATGGAGATGTATTGAATGATAATGAACGTATGTTTTGGATACGCTATTATCAGGAGAGAAATTCTAGTTATATCAAGGTTGATATGTCTGACGATTTGAGAGAAGAAGAAATTATTGAGGTTTATAACCTTAAGATTCAAAAAATTGTAGAAGAATTGAAATTAAAATATTCGACGATGGAAATTATCTATAATATTTCGAGTGAGATAATATATGAGGAGTGATATATATTGAAAAAAGTTTATAGAATAGTGTAATGTAAAAAAGTTTATATTGTATTCAGCAATATGCCCAAAATATAACAAGTATTGAAAGTATATCCCAAATTGGAGGATGTTTATTTTATTGGGGGAGTCAATATCTTTTCTATAGTTCAAAGAAACATTCGTCGTTGACATAGCCAATTTATAATGATAAAGTATAAGATAAATACTTGTTGTTATTTCTGTATTTTAGTTCTATGCAAATGTGAAGACTGCCAACAAAGGAGTAATGAACGAAATGAGAAAACAAAAGGAACGAAATGCCCTTAGTGCTGCAATATCATATTTTAG
>CAQBRY010000139.1 GCA_948762645.1 uncultured Eubacteriales bacterium
TCTTTACGTCTAAAACATTACCTTCAAATGTATCGATTAAAATTTTTCCCGTATCAGCTACTTGTCCCCCTGATTCTGCATACATACATGTACTATCCAGAACTAACACTGTTTTATCATCTTCATAAAATACATCTAAAACTTTAGAGCTACATTCAAAATTGTCATATCCTATAAATTCTGTTGACTGTAAATCGCTTACTTTTTCAAATAATTTACTAATATCATTTTCAGAGGATTTACCTGAATACTTAGATATTTCTTTATGATGCTTAATTAAATTATTATAAGAATCTTCGTCAATATTCATATTATTTTCATCAGCAAATTCTTTTATTATATCAAACGGCAAACCATATGTAGTAACAAGTTCAAACGCACATTCTCCAGAAATACTACTATTTTTAGATTTTATATCTTCAAGTTTTACTATTCCGTCTTCAAGAACCTTTTTAAATTGTTCCTGTTCTTTCTTTAGCGTAGAAATTATATATTCTTCATTTATTTTAAAATATTTATATATATCTAAATATCTATCAATAATAAATTTTGAAATATCACAAAGATCTATATTATTAATCTTCCTTTTTGAAAATATCATCATACATTTTCTTATTAACTTTCTTGGAATATATCCCCTTCCTTCATTGGAAGGTTTAACTCTTTCTGAAAGTATAAGATTGACGGTTCTTAAATGATCCGTGATTATTAAAATATCTCTATTATCAAGTAATGTTAGCTTTTCGCCTAATAAACTTTTGATATATTCTTTTATAGGACAAAGAAGGTCCGTATCATAAACGCAGCTGTATCCATTCATAACCATAGAAAGACGTTCAAGTCCCGCACCGGTATCAACGCTTGAAAAGTTAAGCTTACTAAAACTGCCGTCTGCATTTTTATTAAACTGCATAAATACTCCGGCATTCCAGATTTCAATATACCTACTTTTAGTATCAAATTCTCCGCCGGGAACGTATTCTTTACCTTCCCCGGTATCATAAAAAACTTCAGTACAAGGACCACAAGGGCCCGTTTCAGAAGTTGGTCCCCAGAAATTATCATCCATCCCGCACTTTACAATATGATCTTCAGGAACTCCAACTTTCTTCCAATACGTTATAGATTCCTCGTCGGCTAACAGCCCTAAAAATTTGTCTCCGGAAAAAACCGTAACATAAAGTTTCTCAATTGGTATTTGCAAATGTTTAGTTAAAAATTCAAACGCTAAAGATATTGCTTTTTCTTTAAAATAATAATTAATGGACCAGCTTCCAAGCATCTGAAAGCTAGTTAAATGATGCTTGTCCCCTACTTCATCTATATCGATCGTTCTTATACAAGGCTGTACGTTACAAAGCATACCTTTCGGCGGTTTTTCTTCACCCGTAAAATATTTTTTTATAGGTGCCATACCAGAATTTATAAAAAGCAGTGTTGGATCATTTTTAGGTATTATCGAAGAATCATCTATTAAAAGATGATCATTGGTTTGAAAAAACTGCAAAAATTTATCTCTGATTTCTTTAGAAGACATATTTAACATATAGATTGTCACCTTTATTTTAAAATAATTTTTTAATTAATTATACCAGAAAAAAAATTAAAGACAACGATTTAACCGCTGTCTTTAATATTAAATTCTTAGTTTTACTAGTTGTCGCGATTGTGCTTACAGCAACATCCGCATCCGGTATCTATATCGGCAATGTCTGCAGCCCTTGGTGGGAAAAATTCATCTGTCGGAAATTCTATCCTGCTAAAAAGTTCACAAGGATTATCAGATGAAGCTACACATTCTTTTTCCGGTATACAAAAATCATATGCCGGTATTAACATTTGTACGTTGCGCTCAATTTGTACTATTGTAAACAGTCCTATCGTTACAGTTACAAATTTACATCCCGCATTTCTTACAAATTCTCCGCCATATCTTCTGCAAATACAATCAGGTATTCTGCATACGGGAGCCTCACAACAGCAGCAATCTTTTACTTCACAGAGTTTTGCTGAAAGGCCTATTGGATCAGCTACCTGTACAGAAGCCTTTGGAAGATTTTTTACAGGTGCATTCTGATTGTCACAATCATTCATAGAGAAATCGGAACTATAAATTTTTACATTTCCTTCGCTTCCATAAAGTACAACCTTTTTATTAAATATACAAAGTCCGCATACAGTCACAGGCATCGCTGCTGGAGCCATAAATACGTCTAAACTTACTTCAAAGAAAAATGTCATATCTACAGAATAAAATCCCTTTTGAAAAGGTACAGTCTCTAAATCAAGATATACTGTTATTACATCAACATTGCGAAGTCTAACATTACATGCTTTATCTATAACTTGCTGAGCAGCTTCCGTAAAACAAACTCTTAAATCTTCCAAACAATCTTTATCTGCACAAGAATCATATACTCTATAAGCATCTATACATACAGCTTCTTTAAAATTACCATGATTTGAATCCTGAGCAGAACATGGTAGATTAGCAAAATTTTCTGTCATATAAAAATCCTCCTATAATATAGTATTAAAATTTAATTTCTATACTATATTATGGAAGACTAATTTCTTTTGTGACTTATGTTTTTAAATATTAATCATCTCTATATTGCTAATATTACGCATTATTTTCTTTTTACCATAGGTATCATCACTAAAAAGTACCTCAAGCATTTGATCATTTCCCATATTTACAGATGATAAAATTTTTCCCGTACCAAACACATTGTGTTTAATATTATCTCCTGCATTAAACGAAAAATTAGATACATTGTTTTTTGAATTATATAGTCCACCTACAACTTGGCCAAAATGCCTTGCAGAAATTGCAGATTTCACTCTAATTTCTTGAGCAGATCTCGGACCTTCTTGTCCTGGCTCCAATTTTTTCCAATCTCTTGACTTAGTCTTTTCAATTAAATCTTCAGACATTTCTGATAAAAACCTTGATGGTTTATTATGAGAGGTACTTCCAAATATCATTCGACTGTCCGAATTTAATATATAGAGTTTCTTCTTTGCCCTGGTTATACCCACATATGCAAGACGTCTTTCTTCTTCCATGTCTTCTTCGTTATAAGTTGATTGAATTCCCGGAAAAATTCCTTCTTCAAATCCCGGTAAAAACACATTATTAAACTCAAGTCCTTTAGCCGCGTGCATTGTCATCATTACAACAGTATCGGCTCCTTGTTCATAATTGTCTATATCCGTCATTAGAGAAACTTCTTCTAAAAATCCGGATAATGTTGCGTCTTTTCCGTTATCTTTTTCATACTTTATTATATTACTTGCTAACTCCTTAATATTTTCAACTCTTGACTCCGAATCTTCTTTTTCTCCTTTAAGGAAATCTATATA
>CAQBRY010000140.1 GCA_948762645.1 uncultured Eubacteriales bacterium
GCTATGCGTGGTAGATATAATCCAGAAAATGAAACAGAACAACATATAGAAATAAGAAATGATAAAATATCAAATGCAATCACTACAGTAAATAAAGATTCATTGGTATTAGAAATATCAAATAAAAAATAATATAGAAATATTTATATAAAAGAGGATAGTTTGAATGGCAATAATTGGAGCAATTTTAGGAGATATAGCTGGTTCTCAGTATGAATTCCAACGACCTAAAAATTTAGATTGGAAGAAATGTAAATTATTTACTGATAATTGTTATTTTACAGATGATACGATAATGACTTTAGCTACTAAGTTAGCAATTAAAAATAATATTCCATTTTTTGATTCTTATAAAAAGTTAGGCAGAAAATACCCAAACGTAGGTTATGGAGAAAAATTTGAATCTTGGTTATTTTGGAATGATAAAGAACCATATAACAGTTTCGGAAATGGTTCTGCAATGAGATGCTCATATATTGGAGAATATTTTAATACAGAGAAAGAAGTGATAGAATGGGCAACAAAGTCAGCAGAATGTACACATAATCATCCTGAAGGAATTAAAGGTGCAATTGTAACTTCTATGTGTATTTATATGGCAAGAACAGGAGCATCTAAGACTGAAATATTCAATTATGCTAAAACACAATATCCAATGGATTTTTATAAGTGGAGTGTTGAATATGAATTGAATAAGTATAGAGATACATATAGATGGGATGTTACCTGTCAAGGAAGTGTTCCAGTGGCAATAAGATGTTTTATTGAAAGTGAAAATTATGAATCATTTTTAAGAAATGTTTTTTCTTTTTATTGTGACATGGATACATTATGTGCTATTGGTGGAGCTATTGCAGAAGAATTTTATCGTGACACAGGATTTAATGATGAAAAAAATATTAAAAAAATATTTAGATAATGATTTACTGAAAATCGTAAGAATGTAATAATATTCAAATTATTTTATAAGGATAAACGAATAATGAATTTAGAACAAATGAAAATACATATGACGGATATTGTTCAAGAAGTGTCTTTAAAGTATAAAGGTGGAGAATCTTATTTTAATGAAATTGATGAGAGAATTAAAAAAGATATATATTTTTTATCTTTTTATTTTAAATATGTATATAATCAAACACACAATCCTATAATTTTATCTGGTGAAATAGGAGAAAAAATAATTAAATTTCAATATTTAAAAATAATACCTTTAGTGCCTATATTGGTTGTAAATGGAAAACTTCGCAAAAACAATAATATAACATATATTAAATTTTATCCAATAGATTATTCATTTTCTGACAAAACACAATTTACTATGTTTGATGATAGTTACTATAGTGGTAAAACAGTAAATAAGGTTAGAAAAGAATTAAATAATATTGGTTGTGTCTTAAAAAATATTTATGTTTTTTATGATGGAAGTATTGTGAATAAAGATAATGTAAAAAGTCTTTATAGATATTATAAATAAAATTAACAAAACAGGAGGATATATCATGAATAAAGCTGGAGAAAAAACAAGAAATAAAATTTTAAATTTTTTAATTGAATACATATCTATTCATGGTTATCCTCCTTCAATTAAAGAAATATGTGAAGATATTGGTTTATCTTCAACAGCAACAATACATTCACATTTAAATAAAATGTTTGAATTAGGAATAATTGAAACAGATGTAGGGATAGGATTTCCTAGAGCAATTCGTATTCCGGGATATAAATTTGTAAAAATTAAAAAAGGTAATTACAAGAAAGAAGAATCAATAGTATGGAAACAAATAGAGAATTAAGAATTATTATCGCAGGAAGTAGAGAATTTAATGATTTTTCTATGTTAAGGGACAATATATCAAATATTATATCAAAATATAATATTATATTAAATCGTCACACTGACTTGATTGATAAAATTAAAATTATTAGTGGTACAGCTAGAGGCGCAGATCAATTAGGCGAACAATATGCAAAAATTATGGGATATGATGTAATAAAATTCCCTGCTGAATGGAACAAGTATGGTAAAAGTGCAGGATATAGAAGAAATGCAGATATGGCTAAATATGCTATTCAAGATAATAATATTGGTATGTTAATTGCTTTTTGGGATGGGAAAAGTAAAGGAACAAAACATATGATAGATTTAGCCAAAAGATATGGATTAGAAGTACATATTATTAAATTTTAGGAGAAAATATAAAAATGCAAAAAATAAAAGATAATACATTACAAGAATTTTTAAATAAAGTAATAAAAAATTTAAAAATTAAAAATGTAACTTTATTAGACAAAGATACAATTGATATTCCTTTTACAATTTCAACATTATATCAAAATTTTCAAAATCATACTAATCGTTATAAAGATTTTATTGAAGATTTAAAAAAATATCCGAATTATGATATTGTTATTCATGATAATAGAGATAATTATGATATGAGTGAAGCTATAATTATTTATATATATTTAACTAATAAACAATTTTACCCAAGTTATAAAATAGATTTTATTTGTGATAATAGATATTATGGGTTTTGTGAATGTACACCAGATATGCCAGATTATAGAGAAGATAAGCATTGTTGTGGGCATGGATGTGATGCTGTATTTTATCAATTTAATTTATATAAAATTCTACCTTGTACTTCTGGTTTTTGGGAAGGGGATGAACATGATTACTGGAATTTTGAAGATGAATTCTATTTAAATGATAAAGAACTTGCTAAGAAAAAAGAGAAAGAAAATAGAGAAAGAGAAATTGAAGAATTAAAAAATAAAATTAAATCAGATCAGAAACGATTGGCTGAGTTGGAGAATATATAAATGAATGGTATTTGGGGTACTTATACAAGAATTCCAATAATTGTAATAGATAAAAGAAAGCAAAAAAGACTACATAGAAAAAAGAGAATAAATAAAAAATGGACTAAAAGTTATGGATATATAGAAAATAATTATCCATTTATAGAAGATGATAATGTGATAATATTTAAAGGACAAATATATGTAAATGAAAAAACATTTATGAAACTTAAAACATTATCACTAATGTAAAAAATATAAAGTACTGAAATAAGACTACCGTAATCTCGCTGGCTTTAGACGGTGGGTTAAGATAGCCAAAAGTGGCGGTTTGCGTTATATTCGCGTCACGGGAACATGGAAATCAAAGAACAGACACAAGTATTTATTACAGTATCATATTATTTTGTATGCAAATATAGAAAGAAATTGTTGGAATCAAAACAGATATCGGATGATATAAAACAGTTTTCGTATGAGATATGCCAAAAACATCATGTAAT
>CAQBRY010000141.1 GCA_948762645.1 uncultured Eubacteriales bacterium
TCAGTATTAGGCATTTCATAATTTATCACTTTAAAATTGCCACTTAGTGAATTTTAAAATTTATTTAATTACAATTTTTATTTCTTAATAATATAATAAAGGTTTAATAACTTGTACTTTTATATTATATTTTGTAGTAGATTCAAATTCTTTAATAGCATCTTCTATAAAATGAGCGCCTTCATAATATCCAAATCTATAAATATTTTTAAACCAAACATTTTTTTTAACTTGCCATCCATCATTTATAAGCCATAAAGCATTTGAATTATTCCCAGTAATTATAGATTCATGGATCGTATTTTCATTTATTAATATTCTACAGGTAATTAATTTCCCAGTTGATGAAATTTCACATATTTTATCTAAATCAAGAGAATATTTTAAATTACCTTTATTTTTTCCACGTTCATATACTGATGGAATATACGAATTATAATAATTATTAATATATTTCTCTAATATTTTTTTAAATCGTACTAATTCTATTTGTAAAACTTCTTGATATGTCATATTTGTATTTGGATATTTAAGAAGCATTGGATTAAGTTTATGTAAAATTTTATTTAATGACATTTTTTACTCCTTAAAACAAAAAAAGCTGTCACACTATGCAACAGCTCTTTAATATAATTCATAATTCCAATTATTTTTATCTTACTTCATCTTTTCTAAAAGGTATTAACATCCATTTTGATGTTTCGGGGGTATGTAATTTAATATGATCATCAATATACTTATGAACACTATTTAGGTCTTTAAAATTCTCATCTTCTAAAACATCATAGGCAAAAACATTTTGTTCATCAACACATACCAATTTAAAATAATAATTATCCATAATTTATATCTCCTTTCCTAATTAATCCAAATATAGCATTTTCTATATAAAAATTCAATAGGAGAGAAGTGGTATTTTTGGAAATTAATATAAAATTAATTTAATTTGTAATGTGGCTTTTCTTCATTAAATAGCCAATATCTTAAATAATCATCAAAAATTATTGCAATCAATGCAATAAAAATCCAAAGAATACTAAAAGGTAAACAAATTTGTCCCATAAAATTTAATGGTATATTAGAATAATCCCAGACATTCCATTTTAAAATAATATTAATTATAAATCCTGATATAAATTCTATACATGTTATTATAAAAGAACCTATAAGTGTTTGTTTTAATAATGTCATATTCCATGGTATAAATTCATTAATAAGACCAATTAATATAAAAGAAATAGATGCAACACAATACATTGTCCAATGAGAATATCCTCTATATAATAATTCCAAAATAATATAAATAAAACCACCTATATTTCCTAAGATAAAATATTTGAATAATAATTTTATAAACTTATTCATTTTAATCCTCTCTTTTTAATTATACAATATTTTTAATATTCCATATAAATGAAAATTTATTGTTAGGTGTAATAATCGTCATTAATTGCTTTTCAAAATTATAATATTTTTCTATAATTTGATTACTATTATTTAATACATTTATTATAAAATCTTGTGGATCTACAGACCAATTGTTTTTATCAAGATATTTTTTGATTTCTATATCTGTCATTTTAAATACAAACTATCCTCCATAAATTTTTGAATATCATATCGAAAATTGATTTTTAATTTATTTTTAGAAATTAAAATTGGATTACAATAATTATTTATATCATTTTCATTAAAACTTTTTTTTGTTATACTATTTTTTAAAATATAAAAATCATTGATTGAAAGAAAATAAGTTAATCCTGAGTTCCTAAAATCTAAAACAAATCCACTTATTACATTAACATATGTACTAAATTTTTTTAAAGATTCGATTTGATGATAATGAATTATCCCTTTACTATTCTTATCTCTTTCAAAGCTACAAGAACCTTTAAAAGTTTTTAATTCTAATGTGTAAAATTTTCCAGTTTCTCCATTAAACATAAAAAAATCACAAGGACTATTTTTACTAAAACGTAAAGAGTCTAATTTTTCAAATGATTGAGCTGCATCTGGTGGTCGATATAATAATATATTTTTAGGACAACTTAACTTCCAATTCTGTTCAAAAATTTTTCCTATATTTTTCAAAATAAATATTACCTTTCTTTTAGTATTTACATATTATTCCTGTGATATCCTATAGATAGAAGTGCTGAGGCTGAAAGTCGCCATCCATCGATAAAAACGTGTTTCCATGTATCGGCTGCTGATATCTGCTGAGTTAGTGGTTGTAGAGAGTCTGCCAATCCAATTCCCCAAGTAAAGTTACACTATCAAATAATAAAAACTTATTGAAATTAACAAAATTTAATGATATACTTATAAATGTAAAATTAAATTTATTATTATTTTTAATTAAAGGAGGTATTTTTATGCCACGAGGCAGAAAAAAAAGAATTAAATTAGATCCTACAGAGGAAATGCAGGCAATTGATCAGAAAATCGCTGACCTTCAGGAGCAGATTTCTGACTTAAAGAAACAGCGTAAATTGGTTGCTGCAAAAGCAGACGAGGCAGCTAAGCAGAAAATCATCGATGCTTTCGTTGCTTCCGGAAAATCCGTAGATGAATTTTTAATAAGTTTAAATTAAATAGGAATATGAAACATTAAAGAATGACTGCTTGTATTTTGAAGCAGTCATTCTTTAATGTTTCATGTGGAACATATGTTCGATAAAATTTTTAAATTACCTATAAGTTACAAAATTTGATTAAACTCACTTGAATATTTTATTATTCCATATAAACTCCAAGAAGCTTTGATATTATTAATAAAAAGCATTTTATTAAATTTTTGTTGAAATATCTTATTCCTTCAACAAGTCAATTTCTTAAATAGTATGCATTACTTTCTTTTTTGTCATTTAATATTATTATCTAAAAAAATCTATACTATATATAGTAACTACTTTAAGCTTAATTTTTAAAGTGATTTCATAAAATAAACAAAGTGGCAATTTATCTAATTATTATACGTTGTCTTTTGGTACTCAAATTTTAGACAAATCAGATTTGAACAGTTATAAAGAACCTGGTAATTACTATTGTTCAGGTAGTTTAGCAGCACAACAATTAATAAATTCTCCAACCAAAAATGCTTTTGTAATGAAAGTAGAACTTGGAACAGGAATCAATTATCCTACTCAAACTATTACTTCTTTTGGTGATGGTAAAAAGTATTTTAGAGTTTATATTCCTGAAAACACGGAATGGCGTAACTGGGTAGAGTATGTTACAAATACGGATTTACAAGCCAAACGCTATGATGTACCACAGCCAACGCCTGGGA
>CAQBRY010000142.1 GCA_948762645.1 uncultured Eubacteriales bacterium
GCATTCGCTTGACGTGCGAAGGGTCAGCGGTTCAAGTCCGTTAACGTCCACCATTTATTTTGGAGAGAGAACCTATTTATGAACGTACATATTATTACCCTTGGATGTAAAGTTAATTTTTGTGAATCGGAATCTATTTTGGGGTTGTTTTTAGAAAAAGGATATGGCTTATCTGAAAATATTGAAAATGCTGATATTGTAATTATAAACTCCTGTAGTGTTACGGCAGAAGCAGATCGAAAAGCGCGTCAAGTCACAAGGAAAGCGCGTAAGACAAACCCTTTATGTGTATTGGTTTTGATGGGATGTATGCCTCAGGCCTCAAGTGGAAAATTAGATATATTTGATGAAGTAGATATTGTTATTGGTAATAAAGATAAGATAAATATTGTTGATAAAGTATCTCAATTTATAAGTGATCGCTCTAAGGTTCTGGATATTTTTAATTTTAATAAGGATGATAAATTTTGTTCTATGCCTGTTTATGAGATTAAGAACAGAAGTCGTGCTTTTTTAAAAATACAAGATGGATGTAATCGATTTTGCAGTTATTGTATTATACCTTATTCTCGAGGTAGAGCTAGATCCAAAAGCTTGGAATCTATTTTGGAAGATACGAAATCTTTTTGTAAATTGGGTTTTGAAGAAATTGTTTTAGTTGGAATTAATTTATCAAGTTACGGATATGATATAGGAAGTAATCTTTGTGAGGCTATTGAAACAGTCTGCGGTATAGATGGAGTTTTTCGTGTAAGGCTTAGTTCTATAGACCCTCAGATCTTGACTTCAGATGTTATTGATAGAATGTCTAAAATAGAAAAGTTATGTCCTCATTTCCATCTTTCTTTACAAAGTGGATCAGATTCTATATTAAGGGCTATGAACCGCCCTTATACAAGAAATCAATATATTAATATTGTGAAAGATATAAAAGGCAAAATACCAAACGCCACTATAACTACAGATATAATGGTAGGTTTTCCGGGTGAAACCGAGGAAGATTTTAACGATACTTTGGACATTATTTCTGAGGCTGAATTTTTAAAAGTACACGTTTTTCCATATTCTATGCGTCCCGGAACCAGGGCGGCTTCTATGAAAAATCAGATCTCTAAGGAAGTAAAAAATATAAGAGTTAAAAAAATTATAGAGCTATCTTCAAAAGTTACTGAAAACTTATTAAGAAGCTCTATAGGTAAAAATTATTGCGTATTATTCGAGAAAAAAGATGAAAACGGTTTTTATGAAGGATATGCCGAAAATTATATACCCGTAAAAATAAAAAGTGATAAAGATTTAAAAGGAAAGTTTTTAACAGTTAAAGTAACAAATGTTGAAAATAATGTGTGTTATACTTTGTTACCTTGAGTTATTAACTGTTGAGGGTGAGTCGGGTTATAATTTGGAAACGCTTTTTCAAACGCAGTAACTCTTGTATTATATTTGTCAATTAGATTGTTCCAGGCTTGTTTAATACTTGGTTTACCTGCTTTTGATGAAATATTTTTTACATAAGTAGACGGGTAATTAGCGAGAGTTTTATTTTTATTGAAAGATAACATTAAGGCAACGCCAATTATTCCGCTATTTGCGTTTCCTGATGATAGATCTATGTCGTTATTGGCGTCGAGGAAGCTCGACACTCTGCTAATTACTGATATACAAAGAATAGCTATAGTTTGTTTATCATTATTTGTAAATGATGATTTGTGTTTTTTTAAGGTTTGATCAAAGATTTTTAAGTATAGCGCACAATTTCTAGGTACGCTGGATGGATTTATTGCATTTTTTAACGCCCCTTCTAAAGCCATAAGTTCAGCAGGGGAATCTTTTAATAAAGATATTTTTAATTTATCAGATAAATTATTTTTTATTGTTGGATAAGGGTTTAATTTCGTTAAGTCTTTTGGTTTTTTAAAAAAGGACGAAATTGGCATTTTAAACACTCCTTTTTTTATTAGTTTATGAATATATGGTACTGTTTTTTTTTTGTCAATAGTATGTATAATTTTTGGGGTTTAGAAAATAATACTAGTAAAATAAAATATAAAGTGGTGTGTAAAATGGTTATATCTTTAATACGTACAATTTTACTTTATATAGTAATTATTCTAGCTATTAAAATAATGGGCAAAAGGCAAATCAGCGACCTGCAAACATCTGAACTGGTAGTTACTCTAATGGTATCTAATATTGCAACTATTCCTATGCAAAATACTGCTCAGCCGCTGCTTAGCGGAGTAATACCCATATTAGTACTTATTTGCTGTGAGGTATTGGTTTCAATAGGTATGCTTAAAAATTCTAAATTTCGAAAAATGATTTGCGGGAAGCCGGTCGTAATTATTGACGACGGCGAAGTCCAACAAGACGAGCTCAAAAATTTAAGACTTACTGTTGAAGATTTATGTCAGCAACTTCGTCAAGTAGATGTTTTTTCCATAGAAGATGTTGCCTTTGCAATTATGGAGACAAACGGTAAACTTAGTGTGCTTAAAAAATCCGAAAAGCAGCCCCCTGATGCTTCTACTTTGGGAGTAGTTGTCCCTGAAGCTGTTATTGATACTGTGGTTATAAGCGATGGTGAATTTTCTGATTTTTCATTGTCTTTGTGCGGTCTTGGGCAGGAGTGGGTTATGGACATACTTAAAAAAGAAAAAATTAAGCCTGAAGACGTTTTTATAATGACCGCCAATAAAAATAAAGAATATAACGTTATAAAAAAGGAGATGAACTGAGTGAAAAACCGACTTTTCATTTCTATAGGATTATTTTTGTTTGCGATAGCTGTGGGTGTATATAGTTTTTTTTACGTGGTTAAAACCACAGATAAGGTATCAGACACTATAGTGTCTTTACAGAAACATGTTGTGAGTGGGGATTATTCAAAGGTTTCAGATGAGTCCAAAAACTTAGACGATATGTGGAGAAAATCCCATCATATCCTGGAAATTTTTATACATCATGAGGCTCTTGAAAATGTTGATCAGTCTCTTTCTATTATAAGTACTTCTATAGATAAAGAATGCTGGGATGATTTTTGGTCTGAAAGTGCCAGAGCAAAATCCCAAATAGAAAATTTGCATGATAGTGAGAACCCTTCTATAGGTAATATACTGTAAATAAAAAATTAATTTAAAAAACAGTTGACAAAATATAAGTTGATGTAATATAATAAAAGCAAGTTAGTGTTGATGATGTTGAGGGTACACCTGTTCCCATCCCGAACACAGAAGTTAAGCTCAATGATGCTGAAGATACT
>CAQBRY010000143.1 GCA_948762645.1 uncultured Eubacteriales bacterium
TGTAACAAAAAAATGCCGTATTTATGCGGCTCGTGGCGTTTCGCAAACGCCTATTAGTAGCTTTTTTTGAAAGGAGGTTACTAATCATGCAAATTGAGTCTATTTTATTAAACGTCGAGGAGACCGCTTCTTACCTTCATATTGGTAAAACAAAAACAAGAGAGCTTTTTAAAAAGTATGACAGAGTTTTTGTAATTCATATTGGGAATCGCTCTTATGCACATAAAGTATTATTGGACAAGTGGTTATTAGCACAAGTGAAATTAACAAAATAATTATTTAGGAAAAGGATTTGAAAGCGAGTAGCAGTTATTATATAATAAGATAATTTGAGCAAGCTCGTTTTCAGTCCTTGTTATGGAGGTTGGGATGAAAAAAGCAAGTTTGCCAAAAGGAATAAGGTTAAGTAAAGGTAGTTATGAGGCAAGGAAAACAGTAAATGGGGTGTCTATTTGCTTACATAATAAAGATTTGGATAAGTTGATTGTTCAGTTTAATGAAGCTATTGAGATGGCAAAAAATAGTGTGGATTATAAGGTAAAAAATACAACACTTAATGAATGGTTTGAAGAGTGGTTTGATACGACAAAAAGGCTTACTATCAAAGAAACAAGTATCGCACCTATGAAAAGAAAATATCATCGTACATTTGGCTTTTATCTAGGAGAAAGAAAAGTTAGTACATTAATGCCAGTGGATATTCAAAAGGCAATTAATGCAATGGATGCAGATGAAGTTGCAGTTTCTACTATTATGGATGCAAAGGGTTTATTACATCAATGTTTAGATGCAGCGGTTGCAAATAGATTTTTGGTAGCTAATGTTTGCTTGTTTATTCACCTGTGTGAAGGATGAAGTATCAACTAAATATTTTGGACATCTAAATAAGTCCATTATCAGTTGTAGAAATATGATTGATAATGGGCTTATTTTAATGCCTATTGTTTTTGACAAATAATAAAGGCAATTAGGACAATTTAAGGAAATTAAATAGATGATTATTGATAAGAAATAATTATCTATAAACGAGTAATGTCAATAAATCAAAGAATCAGCCATACTGGAGAATTTATTTCTTATATGACTGATTCTTGCTATACAATTAATATATAAAGTTATATCTCATTCTGGTATAATATTTTTACTTAAAACCTAAAGATGTTGTTGATGTAAGTGCAGAAATACCATTTATAGTATCTCTTGATACTGCTGAATAAGATGTTTTGCTTGTCTTTTTATATCCTGTGTTAAAATATACGTTTCCTGTTTTACTATAACATAAATTCTGCAGAGCTGTGGAATTAGTATAGTATTCGCTGCTTGAATTAAAATACTTATTTGCAATACAATAGACTTTATTACTTCCATTATTGGAAATATATTTATACATTTCTTCTTCAGCAGAATCACTATAATTATTAGCATTTCTTCTTCCATGATGACTTATTTTATATATTACTATTTTATTAGCTTTAGGTACAAGGTAGCTTTGATAGAGGTTATTATTTGTAATGGTAGAAAGTCCTTTTCCATCTTTTTCATAAAGATCACCCATAAATATGTATTTGTAATTATCATAATCTAATGTACACATCATTGACCTAATATTAACTACTCCAGCACCAGGAGGATTTTCCGTGGTATATGATGTTTCATTTAATACAGGACCTAAAATAGTAAGTAAAAAGCCGCCTTCAATTGAAATCTGTTTTGTTTGCCTATATCCAATGTATTCGATATTTTCAATAGACCCATTTTTTTTCATTGAATTAAGTCTGGTTTTTAGAGAAACTTTTTCATTATAGGAAACATCATTATAGTAAGCATTTACATACATATTTTTAACTTTAATCTTATAATCATCGAAATATTTCAGTCCAATATAATGGTCATTATGAGCATGGGTAATAATGCAGAAGTCAAGAGTTCTAGGATTTCCCGCCTTATCTGCAATACCGGCAAAGTATGCAGCGGCACTTTCAGAAGCCTTATTATTTTCTGTTTCCTGTCCGGCATCAATCATACCATAATGAGTTTGTCCATTATATGTATACTTAATTAATGTAGCATCTCCTTTGACATCTAAATAGTGAACTTTCAATGGATATGTAGCTGCTTGAACCTGTTTCGGATTAATTACATTTAAAATGCCAAAGACCATAATAAAGGTCATGAAACAGGCTATTACCTTTTTGATTATTGAATCATTTTTCATAAATTTTATCCTTTCATTTATAAAATGTATTGGAATCTTAAACTTTCATAAGAATTCCATATTTTTGGTTAAAAATTCAGTTTATTTGTATCTTGAAAATATCTCCTTCCTTGATGATAAGTTTACAATATAATATGTAAACTTAGTTATTTTTGATATAGATGATGAAATAAGATTTCATCTATATTAGATAGTTGCTGTATAATCAAGCATTCCAAATGGTTATATTTTTTATTACCAGAATGAGACTTAAATAGTATTTCCATTTGGAATTATTATAATTATTTTATTTATAAAGTATAATAATAATTTATTAAAATAATTATTTAATAATATAAAAACATAATAATTATATTTTCTAAAAAAGTCAACCTGTTAAGTACTGATTTTACTTGAATTTTACATTAATTTTACTTAGAATTTACAAACAGAAAATTTATAGAGGTCTTATATTTGTTTATGTCAGTTAGAGAATAGTAGAAGAATATTTAACAGTAGAAATTGAAAAAACACTTGATTTTTCTTGCAGTCCGGCATTTAATCTGATAACATCCGTAAACCTTGTATAGTCAGGAGCTGCTATTTCTTTTTGTGTAATACAGGCTATTAAAAAAATAAATAAACAAAGCAACATATAGCAGAATACATTAGTTCATAACAGAGAAGGTTATTGTATTAAAAAAATAATAACTTATAATAATACAGGAAAACAAAGTAAAAATAAATTATGTGATAAATAACAGTTTATATTCAGGAGGAAATAAGGAAATGAAGCGTTCAGAGATTAACCAGAGAATCAAAGAAATGGAACAGCTTATAAAGAAAAATGGCTTTCATCTTCCGTCATTTTGTCATTGGACACC
>CAQBRY010000144.1 GCA_948762645.1 uncultured Eubacteriales bacterium
GATTTCAATTCCATCAAAAAAGCAAGGCACCGATTTATTATCAGTAACCTTGCATTTCCAGCGTTTTTGCGTTGTTATTTTGTTTTCTTTTGAGAATAAATCTAAAGATAAATTTATGCGTTTTAGTTTTTCAGATTCAGCTAATTTCCTTTCAGCTTCTTTATATTTACCTTGTTTTTCCAGTTCAAAAGCTTCAGCTAATATGTTTTTGAGCTGATTTTTTCTACTATCTTCGGCCCGATCTATCAGTTCCTTTTGCCTTTTCTCTTGTCTTTGATTATAGGTTAAAATTTTTTCTTTTAAAAGTTTTTCAGAATTTTCGCAAATCTCCAGCATTTCTTTTTCTTTATTTGATATTGCTTGATATGCTTTTTTAGCTGATTCTTTAGTATTTTTCCAGTATTCTATAATCCTCTCTTTTTGTTTTCTGATAGCTTTTATGATTTCAAAGGTGAATTTTAAGCTTTCATCATCACATATTACCATGTTGTCAGAAACTTCTTCGATATTCAAAGATTGTTTTTGTAATTCTATTTTATTCACGTTCAAACCTCAAATCTGTAAATTTCCAAGCAAGATAAAAAGACGAGAAAATTATCTTTTAATCGGTGAAGTAGATATTTTCCGTCTTTAAATATTTGCAAAATATAGATATCTGTTACTTTCTTGTTTGGATATTGGCTTTCAAATCCTGCTTTATATGCCGATAACTGTACGCTCCATGATCCTAAGTGTGCATTGCTTGTAGTTTTCAAATCACAAATTACAATGCCCTTTTCTGTTTGATAGATTTCATCAATGGTCATTCCATAGAGAAGTGCTTTGTTATATGTTCTAAATTCTGAATATAGAAGTTTCCAGGTTGGATTATCAATTCTAAACCTCTTATAAGCATCAACATATCCGATTATATCCTCATCAAACTTATTTAGATTGTATTTGGACATAAATTCTATTGCTCTGTGTACTCGTGTACCTTTATCAGAGGCAATTTCAAGCATACTTTCGTTTATATTTTTATAAATTTTATCGTGGAGAGGTTTTATAATCTCAGAGACAGAGGGGAGAGGGAAGCCATCTAAAAAGTATTGATGATTTTTTTCAATAAATTTAAGTTCCGGCATAAAATCACACTCCGTCTGGTATGACATAACAGTTATTTCCAAAACGACCATTGTCTTTAAGTTGTTTGCATTTTATATATCCACTTTGGGTGAGCTCTTTTAAATATTTTCCAAGAGTCTGATTTGAAATATTTAAATCGTAAGCTATTTTATTTCTGGTTTGAAGGTTTATATCTCCATTTTCTAAACCTACTAAAATATAAAAATAAAGAGCTTTCGCTCCAACTGTAAGATTTCTGTTTTTAACTATTGAATTATATAATTTTTGGCTGTCTGGCATGATATTGCCCTCCAAATAATTTTACTTAATATTGTGACATTCTAAGTCGGCTAAATCAGCACTTATGTCTGCTTTTTCTGCTATCATTTTAAAATGCTTATCTATGCACTCTTCGCAATAAATTAAATTGTCGATTTCGTAGCAGTCCTCTCCTTCATAAATTGGAGTATCACATAAATAACATTCATAAACTTTTGTAGCTTCATTATCTGGTGGAGTGAGGTATTCTCTATCATCTATTTGCATTTTTTATACCTCTTTCCAACATATTTAGACTTCTCTCTACTTCAATAAATGTCATTTCAGTACGCTTTTCCAAATCTCTGACTTTTAAATAATTCTTTATTTCGAATATTCCTAAGATTACTATTGATAATAATGTTACTATTTCCATTTTTATTTCTCCTTTGATTTTAAGTAAAAAATCGTGTTTAGAAGTTAATATCTAAACACGATTTATAGTTATTTTATAACCTTCAAATTTCTAGCGGCCATCTGACATTTTAAATATTGTCTTTTTAAATCTTTACCGAAATTTTCACTAAGAAGTGCATTACTAAGAAGCTTTGCGGATTTTAGTTTTTCTCTATTTCTTTTGATATCTTGTATTGATACTGTTTTCGGAAATATATCAAAAGTTTTAAGAAAGCCATAGTGATATCGAATAAATCTATAATCAAAGGCCTTTGGAGATTTGTAAAGGCAATTACTACATAAGCACTCGTAATGGTTATAAACAGCATTAATTTGTAAATCATTTAACTCCGCTTTTCGAACTCTTAATGTAGAGTCGCATAAATCACATTTTAAGGTTAGAGTTTTATGCACATAATTTTTCTTTTTCATATGGCAATTTTCTCCTAATGAGTTGATATTTAAATTATATCATTAATTGAAATAGGGTATCAACAGTTCGTAGTCGTCAAAAAGTGAGTATTTATCCCATGCAATAAATAGATATAATTATATAAAAATCATATTAAAAAATATTAATAAGGGAGAATAAATTTAAAGCACAAAAAACATAAAAAATTTTTTACGATAGTTTTTCTAATCAAGCATATGGTTTCCAACCGCATGGTTGAGACCATTCTTGCCCACAGTTTTGCCCACAATCCCAAAAGACACAAAAACTTAAATGGACATTCAAATTTTTGGGATGTGCAAAGTTCGTCATTATTCTACAAAATATAAACTATTACAACAAGAAATATTTGTAGAATATTACCGACTTTAGGAATATTATGCGTATCTAGAAAAATTATCGTACGGCTGTTAACCGCAGGGTCGTTGGTTCGAGTCCAACAGGGGGAGCCAGAGTATAGATAGAATCAAGGTTTGGACTTGGTTCTATTTTTTTACTTGATAAAAATTTCTGCCCACAATAAGCATAAGGTTGCAAGAGAATGCTTTTCATTCGGCAGATTTTGTAAATAAAAAAATATTCTGTTTGCCCACAACCAGCGAAAGTTTTTAAACAAAAAATAAGAGGTAAAATTGACCTGCCCACAATTATTGTGGACAAAAGTAAATTTATAGGCTAAGATAGAGAGAAGAAAGTTTATTCATACATTCAC
>CAQBRY010000145.1 GCA_948762645.1 uncultured Eubacteriales bacterium
CTTCAGAATTATCTTGTAGAGTAACTCTTATATACATAGTTTTTGATTTAAATGGAATATAACGTTGATTTTCAGGAAGCCACACGGCGGCAGTTGTGGCTGCCGGCTCACAGGTATATAGAACCCAAGCAATTCAAAAAATTTACACTATATAAAAGCAATTACTCTTATAAAGTGTATTTAGTAATTCAAATTTGAACTATTGACTATTGATCCCAAATAAGAAGTTTTTTATTTATTGATAAAATAGTTTTCCCGCCACTATCTGACAAAATTTCTGCATCTGAAATTCTATTTCCGCTTATACATAAACTAGTCAAACTCTTTAATTTTAATAGTGGTCGAACTTTAGTAATTTGATTATTATTTAAATTTAATATTGCTAATTTTTTAAGTTTTGACAATGCATCTACATTGCTAATTTGATTGTTTTGTATATTTATCCAGTGAAGATTTACTAATTTTGACAACGATTCGATATCACTAATCCTATTAAAAGATAAATCCAGTTGTTTCAGATTAATTAAATTTAAAAGCGGTTCTATATTACTAATTTCACTACAGGGTAAACTTAATGTTTCTAAATTAATCAAATTAGCTAATGGTTCGATATTATTCACTTTACCATTAATTATATATAAATATTTTAAATTATTCAAATATTGTATGCCATCAATATTCGAAATTAATTCGATATCTTGTTTTTCTCCTTGATAAATGATTTTTTCTATACTGTTCAACTCATTTTGAGTAACTACTTCATAAATTGAAGATTTTTTTAAATAACTTGAAATTAGATGTGCAAATTTGAAATCAGTGAAAATTTTATTAATTGGCACTGGCGTTGAAATATTCAGTGCGAAAATAGATGGAATTGAAAATAGCATACATAGAGCAAGACATACCGATAAAATGAATTTTTTTGTATACATAAAAACATCTCCTTTACCTATCTAACAATACGATGTACCATATCAACCTGTTTTTAATACAACTTTAACATAATACGTTGGATGTGACTTATAAATTTCCGAATCTTTTTTGCGGTTCCCTGATAAATGGATCGTTGTATTGTGGGGGGCAGGTCCAGGGCAAGTCCAAACAGTATAATTATTAGGAGTAGTATTTCTAAGTTGATAAAAGTTCCCTTGCACACCGGCTTTATGAGTCCAAACACCATCGCTATAACGCATGTAGTGATAATAGTGTACCTTTGTATTTGCAGCTATATTTGCGCTTCCAACCCTCATCGCAATAAGATATTCATTATTTTTCAAATTACTAATTTGATCTTGTAATTTCTCATCACTTAAGTTACCTAATATTTCTGCCTTTTCCGCCCCTGCTTCTATAACTCCATTTACTGTCATTTTAGCCAATTCATTTATTGTACATCCTTGTTTATACCCCGGGGGATTTCCATTTTTGAAATCACCTGTAATTTTTTGTATTGCCCAACCCCAACAATTGCAACCATTATTTATTGAAGATTGATCTCCAGGAGCAATCATGGCACTAGAAATACACTGCACGCGGTTATTGTAAGTTTCACTGTTAATGGATTCTGTAAGATCATAATATTCATCCAACTGTTCTTCTTCTGAATGCTCCTGATTCCTACAACAACAACATAAAACTGATGCAACAGTTCCTCCTAGTATTGTTAATATAATTTTCCACCATGTCTCCATTTAAACATCACCTACCTGTTTTGCTTCTTTTCTAAGTTGCTTTTGAGCGTTGCTTAATTGTTTCATAGTTACTTTATCTACTAAAGCAGTTTTTAAATTAACATTCTTAGGTACTTTAGAAAGTATATGAATGATAGTTTCGAGTGGTATTTTAAAGGAACTATTTTGTAATTCATTTTTTGCGATATTGAAAAATTTTTTCAAATCTTCAACACAATCGTAAACTTGATTGTCTTTTAAATTAATTAAGTCTATCTTTGCTAACTTTTCTGCTGTGGATATTAATTCAGGGTTGTAATTAATTATTTGTTGAGATCTTATTTCCTTTAAAACTTCAGCTATATTCTTATTTGTTTTTAAAACTTCCGAATCATCCTTTGCTTGTGTTGAAAACCGTTGTTCTAATTTATTTTTAACTTTTTCTCGTCTGATTTTATCAAGTCCCATATCATCCTTAGCAAATTTTTTAGTCTTAATTTGCTTTTGCGTATCTTTTTCCGAAGTATTCCTTTTTTTAATTTTAGGTAGGGGTTCTTCCGAAATTAGCTTGGGATTAGCTTTAGCGAGTTTTGCCAACGCTTTTGCAAATTTGGGAATAGGTGGCATATTTCATCAACTCCTTTACTTATCTAGCTTTGTTAATTCATCTAAAATTTTAGAAAGTTCACGCTCAGGCTTTAATCTTGACTTTAAACTCTTGCTAAACTTTTCGTCTGCAACAATACAAGGCCATTGATATAGTTCTGAATTAGGATTTTTATAAACATCTTTTGTCGTGTTACTATCTGATAAAAATAATATATGCCAGTCAGAACTGACTTTTATGTAAATGATATTCAAAGGCTCCCGATTTAGAATTTTTAGTATTTTATTCATTAATGTCTGTTTGTTGCCAACTCCAAGTAAATACACATCATCTTTTACATTGTTTTCATCTAACATCGAATAAAGACTAAATTTTAATTTGTATTTTTCTTTATTTAAAGCCGCTTGAGCCTTGCTCTTATCCTGTTTATATACTATTGCTTTGCTTCCGTCTGCGAG
>CAQBRY010000146.1 GCA_948762645.1 uncultured Eubacteriales bacterium
GGATAAGGTCATTATACCACAAATTAAAACATATGTCTAATTAAATTGGATTATAGTAGTAATTGATGATGATCCGAATGATTTAATTATGGAAGTTAGAAGGTTTCTTTATAATGGGCAGAATCGGGGTAATATGGTGTAGTAATAATTGATGTATAAAAATCGTTGATTGCAAACTCATTAGAATACCTCTAAGTGATAAAAAATAACACTATTTTATTGAAAGAATAAAGGCGGTAAACAATAATGAATAAAGGAATGGTATTACAGGGAATTAAAACTTTAATTCAAGAGGGAAATAATGTACTGAATACAAAGTATAATAGTGATTTGGCAGGAACATACGTAGATAGCGCAATGTATAATAGTTGGTTAGCGAAGGCAATGGCGTTTTTAAAATTATTTTTGGAAGATGATAATGAGTTTATAAAAGGGTTGCAAAAATCCCATCGGAGTTATTATTATGAAGCTGCTACTCGTGTAAAAATTATAGAAAATGTAAAAGAATATATCGAAAAAGATTATATTACATTTGAACAAAAAAAGACAATTGATGTAGATGGCAGCCTAAATATAATTTTTTCGCATTTTTATAAAGTGGCAAGACAATTGCGGTGCAGATATGATAACAGAGAAACTTTAAAAATTGAAGATGAATATGATATTCAAGACTTGCTCCATGCGTTATTACTGCTTTACTTTGATGATATAAGAGCGGAAGAATGGACACCTTCCTATGCAGGAAAATCTGCAAGAATGGATTTTCTCTTGAAAAATGAGGGAGTGGTTATTGAAGTAAAGAAAACAAGATTAGGGTTGACTGATAAGGAATTAGGAGATCAACTTATTATTGATGTAGATAGATATAAGGTGCATCCAGATTGCAAAAGACTTGTTTGCTTTGTTTATGATGCGGAGGGACGCATTGGCAATCCTAATGGTTTAATGGCAGATTTGAATAATCAACATGAGGGATTTGCCACAGTAATTATTAAACCTGATATGTAAAAGTAGTAAGGAGACAATATGAAAAATGAACAGGCACTTACTTCGGAAGCTGAGGTTAAAGAATATTTGAAACAAATTAGCAATGAAGAACAGGTTTATTCTATTGCACTTTTTGATATTTTAGGGTTTTCAAACTATGTTGAAAATCATGGGAATAAAACTATTTTAGAACTATATGAGAAATTACTCGATTTGGTACATAAACAAGCATCAATATCACCAGAGAATGATAATTTAGCTGGAAGTGTTGTGCCCATACGAATTTCAGAAGATTGGAAACATATAAGATATGCGGCTAATGCAAATGGTTTTATTAATGTCTGTCATTTTAGCGATACTTTTTTGATTTATGTGAATTATTGTTTGCGTAAGCCGGGATTTTGGTTAGCTGACACTAAAGAAGAACCATATCCCTTATTATTAGGTGAAATCGGAACAAGCCATTATCCTATTGTATATGAGAAACATCCGATTTATTTGTCCTTTTTACAGACTTGCATGGATTTCTTTTGCCAAGCTATTGTTGATGGTATTCCATTGCGTGGTTGTATTGGTACCGGCTTGGCAATAATGAGTCAGGATAAATCAATATACTTAGGCGAACCATTGGTTGAAGTTGCGAAAGGTGAAACCGCACAAAATGCATTAGGAATTGCTTTTGGAAAAAGCTTTAATAATTCACATCCAGTTTATAATGACTATTTTATACCTTATTTAGCCCATATTAAAGACGAAAAGGAGAGTAAGAACTGTAAGTACCTTAGTCCTATGATGCTCGATTGGGCTAGATATTGGCGGAAGTCCCCGGATTTCAATAAATATTCTTTGAAAAATTGTATTAATAAGATGAACAAAAATCCGAAAACTTCATTTTATTATGACAATACAATTAAGTTTTTTGAATTCTCATCTAAAAACGAAAAATGGTCACTTGAAATAAAAAGAGATGGAATTAAAGATATTGTAGATTATTATGATAGCGTAAAAAAGTGGTATGAAAATGCTAAATTAGATCATAGATAATTTCGTATAAAGTTATATCTGATGGTAAAAGGAATACCAATTTTTTTACCAAAAACAAAGATAAGTCTATACAATGTTCTGCTCAAAAAAGGAGTGGCATGAAATCTGTATAAATTGTCCAGACTGCACTTATAATTCTATTGAATTGCCAAAATCCTGTAAAGGCTGAAACCCCTGCCTTAACAGTATTCCAGCAATTCGAGCTATCACAATTAAGCAGTTGATTAGAGTATTCAGACAATTTAATACACAGTTTTTCTGACAAAGTCCAAAATAAAATGGGCAAATAAAAGTTCTGTTAATAGCAGGACTTTTTTCTTTATTACTAAAGTTTTCCATGACGATAGATAGTTAGGCAAATTCTCATGATGCTATCTTCACAGTGCTATCATTGAGTTTTTATATATTGTACTTTCCTAAATATTTTTTCAGTAAATTTAGTGCCAGCTCCATTTGCGGGCTTATCCATTTGTTTTTGTGATAAATATAAAAAGAGTTATATTCTTTTTCATCAAGTTCCGTTCTGATTGGCATAAGAGAACCATTTTTCAATTCTTCCCCAATGGAATAAGTGGGAACAACAGCAATTCCTAAATTATTCATAACACATCTTTTTACAGCTTCTATACTCTGCACTTTCGTAAACGGTAGATAGTGCGTACCTCGACTATGGCGGCAAAATGTGTGACAAT
>CAQBRY010000147.1 GCA_948762645.1 uncultured Eubacteriales bacterium
GTATGTTATCATATATGGCAGATAGGCAAACAATATCTGATTTGGTTATTAAGGAATACAATGAAAACTTGAATAAAATGGTTAATGTGTATCATACATTTTCAACAGTGGAACAATTGGCTTATGATACATATTACTTGATTGTATTTTTGGTGAGTAATATTAAAAATTATGATGGACTAATGAACCTGAATTCTTATTTTGAAAAGGCTAATTCAAATTTAGATAAAGCACAAAACATAGAATTGGAAAAAGATGTATTGGATTTATCAGCCGGATTAAGAATAGCGTCTTTCGGAAATATTATATATTTAAGTTCTATATTAAAAGAATATCTTTTTACTGGAAAAATTGATTCGAATGAGAATCAAGACGTATTTAGTGTTATAGATATGTATTCATACAATGCCTTTTATTTATTAGGAAATGAAGATATAGAATTAAGAATAATTGGGCATCTATTAAGATATTCTTATGAGAAAATTGCTGAAAATTCTATATGGAATATTGCTGAGAAATCTCCACTTATAAGAAAATTTATTGAAGAAAACCTTTCAAATGGGAGCAGATATATTTATTCCCTACTTCCATCTCAGAGAGAGGTTATTTCTGATGTATTAACTCCTAAAAAAAGTATCGTTGTAGGAATGCCAACAAGTGCAGGAAAATCTTTTCTTGCAGAGATGCAGATTCTTTTTAGTATACATAATTATAGTACGAATGATTTTAAACCGACAGTTTGTTATATTGTTCCTACTAATGCGCTAATAGAGCAAGTTAAAAATGATTTGCAAAATGATTTTAAAGAATTTCGCTTTAATATAGAAACTGCTTTGCCATACTATGATGTAGACGAAATTGAAAATGAGATTTTGTCTCGTGAACATATAGATATTCTGGTTAGCACGCCAGAAAAACTTGAGGCGTTAGTAAGACAAAGCCACCCTTCCATACAAAATACTCGACTTGTTATCTTAGATGAGGCACATAACCTTGGTGACAATTCCAGGGGATCAAAATTTGAATTGGTTTTATCTTCAATAAAACAGAACATGAAAGAAGCCAATTTCCTTTTGCTTAGTCCATTTATTAGTAATGCCAAAGAAATTAGTGAGTGGTTAGCAGATTCACCACGAAATGCAAGCGCTATCTCTGTTGAATGGTCACCAACTAAACAATATGTTGGATGTAACTTGTTAAATCGTAAAAAAACAGAATCAATATTACAATTTTATAAATCTCCGAGGAACCAACTCGGAACAGAAAATATTGAAATTGCTCTACGTTTAAACCCACAGGATGTAAAAAAGGAATTAGCATTAGATAGTGTAAATAATACTGTTAGACTTTGTGTAGTCTTAAATGATTTTATTGAACAGGATGGGAATATATTGGTTTTATGTGGCGGCATAGGGACAACATCAAAGTTTGCAACACAAGTAGGCTCGTACTTTGTCCAAAAGGGAATGCTTCGAAATATAAGTGAAGATACGGATATTCAGAAGGCAATAGAAATTGTTAGGTTGGAGAATGGTACTCAAGATCCTTTAATTAACAGTTTGAGATATGGAGTTTGCTATCATAATTCTGGATTATCAAGTTTAGTTAAAGAGACTGTGGAAGAGTTAATAAAAAATAACAAAATCAAATTGATTTTTGCTACAACTACATTAGCGCAGGGTATGAATTTTCCTATCAATACAGTTGTTTTTGATACAGTTAAATTTAGAAATAAGGGGGATCTGTCTAATGCTGAGTTTTGGAATATAGCCGGGAGAGCTGGGAGATCTTATAAAGATAAGGAGGGTTATATTATTTTGTCCTACTCTAATACCCAGAAAGAGACAAAATCAGCAGTTAGAAGATATATAGAATCAGATTTAAAGGACATTATTTCTTCTTTAAATCAGTTTTTTGCTGGGAATAGTAAAGTTATTTTAGATTATAATATATTAAAAGATCCTCAAAATACACCTATACTAAATTTATTGCAATATATAAATCATATTTTAAATATTAGTTATGATTATAACATAAACCCGAAAGATATTTCTAAAATTCGAGGAATTTTGACGGATTCATTCTTATACCATAGTTTGAGCAAGCAAGAGGGATTTATCAATGCACAAACAAAACTAAATAACTTTTTAGCACAGTATATTCGTCATGTTAATGATAATAAAAAGGAAGACCTGGTAAAAGCAGACGAATTAGGAATAAGTGATATAAGTTATACAAAGGTAAAAAGTATGATAGGCGCTTTTATTCGTAACTTAAAAGAAAATGGGGATAACGAATATAAGGCATCAGAAGTGATTCTATCAACTAAAAATCTCCAACGATTAACAGAAATTATAAATATTATTGCTAGGATTCCGGAAATAAAAATTGAAATGTTGAGGAGTGGGACATTAGATTCAGAAAATATTGCAAAATTATTGATGGGATGGGTTAATGGAGATAAAGTTAAGGATATTGCTCATAGTATAAAACGTGACGGACAAAGCGACGAAGAGGTAATTTCTTTGTGCAATCGTTACTTAAATAGTCAAATGAAATCTTATATGCCATGGGGGATAAATATATACCAAGCTATAAGCTTCGATTTACAAAGCGAAAGAGCTCAAATGCTGCCATCTTTCATTTATTATGGAGTTTCTAGTAAGGAAGCAGTAATTG
>CAQBRY010000148.1 GCA_948762645.1 uncultured Eubacteriales bacterium
CAAAAAAGATGCTATCATCTAGTTTAAATATATTAGATATGAATTGGTATTTATGTAAAATTATGCCTGCATTAATAAATAAAAATATGCTGGTTGAAGGGTTTTCTTATGCTCAGTTTTAAATGTTAGCTGAGTAGATAAGACTTAATTTGGTATAATCACTTTCATGGTGATTGCTTGTTGGCTTCCTGCCCTAGTATGGAGAAACTGACTGGGAATTGATAAAAAGCGCAGTATCTATCCTTGGAAACAGTATTCTTCCAGAGTGTTGTTTTTTTGAAAATAGAAGTAAAAAAGATCCAGCAGCTTTCTATGGGCGTAGAAAAGCAGGAAATACCAGAAACCGTGCAGAATATGATTGCAAATTCCTCAAGATTAGTTTCTGGAAAAATCAAAATAGCCAAGACAGAGTGGCAGAAATTTTTAATGTTAATAATAAAGTTGTTATTTTATATATTGATGAGCCGATAGATTTATCAGACATAAGTAATATAAATCTGTTAAATAAGGTAAAAGAAAAAGGTGTTATAGTTGTAAATGGATTAGAAGAGCTGAAAGGAGTGATACAATAATGGGATCGTCAGGATGTATTTTAAAGAGAAGAAAAGATATAAATATTGAACAATTGATTAATGATATTGAACTGGCTGCGAAAAAAGCTAATTTATTAACCCAAATGGGTAAAAAACATTATTCGAAAGATACCAATGAGTTTGAATATGTAACATTTAATATTTTTGATTCGGATATGGAACAAGATGTTTTGCTGTATTTATTTAATATATCTGAATATGATTATGATGAGAAATTTGACTGGATTGCTCCAGGAGAAAAATTGATACATATAATAAATGTTGAGGATTTTTATTTGTGCGAAAGACTAATGTTAGACTTTATTTATGAGTATTTATCGATAAACAAAAACGATATATTTTGGGATGAACAGGATTGGTTTTATACTTATGATTCAATAAAAACAATAAAAAATAGGGAATTTGATAAGGATTGGTGTTATAAACCATTTACTCAATGATAATAGGAATAATACATAAGTGTACATGAACCATTAATAGAAATATTTGAGCGTGGAGGTTCATTTAACCTTAGGAAAAATGACTTAGATATAGAAAATGTTATTTTTATACCACGAAATAATTGGTTTGACAAGTTTAAAGCTGAATAAAAGATAAGAAATCATATCATCAAAGTATAATGATAAAGAAAGTGAGGCTGATTTAATATTCAACATAAATAGCAAAGGAAATGGGAAAATAAACGAATATGACAAAATTTTTAATGTTATTTTTTATTTAGATGATTTTGCTAGAAATGTTGTCAGACTTATAGGTTTACTGAAACAGAAAGACAATCCCAAAAGAAAGTTAAAGAAGTTAGAAGAATTTAAAATGCATTATCTTATAGATATTTCTGATTAGAATAAAAGAGGAGCATTAATGGATTATGAATTGTTAATGGATAGTAAATGGACACAAAAATCTTTGGCTATGTATGTAAAGGAAGTGATTGAACGGAAACTAATGATAGATTACATAGAAGATTCAGATTATATTGTAATTTCTTGTGAATATTTTACGATGAGTTTTGATCTTGAAGAAATTATTGGTCTTGATGTTATTTATGAGGAGTATCAATTTGAAGCTAATGCGAGTGCTAGAATACAAGTATTTAAAAATAAATTTGATGAGGGTTTGAATTTACTTTTCTTTTTAATGAAAAATATGATGGATTATCAGGATAATGATATTTTATTTTTAGAAAATGGTTCAATTATAGTACTAGAAAAAAGGGGTAATAAATTAATTACTCATGTAGATAAAAATTGGGAAACAGAATATCCATTTGATATATTAAATAGAAGGATAGAAATAGTGTAGTAGATGCTAATTTCTTATATAAAATAAAACCACATGTGGGATATATAAAAGTTGGTTTATTAGTTTCAATGTAACTTGATAAAGAAAGGAATCATGGAACTTTTTAATCTTCTATGTGAAGAAAGAATAAGGATAGATTTATTTTATGAAAGTGCTGGAAGGGAGAAGGGTTCATGGAAGGAGTAGGACAGGGGGAATTAAGGATTTCCGGGGTTCCCTGTATAGGACCGCCATTTTACCTGTGGATTAACCAGGGCTTCAATCGCCATGGACAGATGAAGCTTGGCGTATGGGTTTCGGATGAAAAAGAAAAAGTACTACAGATCGGTGTACCCGTTATCCTGGAATACATAAGAGAAGGTGCTGCTCCCATTTTTTGCGGTGTAGTGAAAAAAAGCATAGCGGGAAAAGAGAAGGGGCAAAGCTGCCTTTACATTGAGGCTGAAACTGCAAGCAGCCTCTTGGACCAGAAAAAAAGAAACCGTTTGTTCCAGAGGCAGGGGCGCAGCTATCAGGAATTAATCGGAGAGATTTCTGCTCCCTATCAGGGCTATCCTG
>CAQBRY010000149.1 GCA_948762645.1 uncultured Eubacteriales bacterium
GTCAGACGAAGATAATGTTTATACAGTACAAAGAGATGAAGGGGTCGTTACTCGAGAAGGAATAGCATTTAGTGCTAATTTTATGAATGATTTTGACAGAAAAATAGCAGACATGTTCCCGGTAAGTATTGAAAACGGAGGAACAGGTGCAAATACAGGAATTAAGGCATTAAATAATTTGGGTCTTTACATTTCGTCAGGTCAGTTTATACCAAAGATAGTATCTAATAATCCTAATTCAAATGAGATTAAATATACCCTATCAAATGGTTCAGAACAAGGATATGAGTTGGGATATTACTATAGAATCGGGAATATCTGTCAAATAAATGTAAACATAAAAGTATAGATGTAATATATTTATAAAGACTTGTATAAGTTTTATATATTATGATTACTTTAAATTTAATATATTTTACAAAAAATTTTTAGTTGACTACATTAGCATCGATGACAATCCAGTTATCTCTAGTAACTGCGCATTTTTTAACTTTTAGCCTTGTTTTTGGAGGCAAAATCAATTCCTTCTCACTCAGAGAAAACCTTGTACCCCTCACATCTCTTGGAACATTTACTGATTTAGTTCCTTTTGGTACAAAAATTTTTAGACATACTTGTCCCCTGGCAAACGAATCACCAACTGTATTTGACATTGCTGTACTAAGAAATGCTTTGTCAAAAAATATAGGTTTTTTGTTATTTATATCATTAATAATAGTTTCATTAAATTGATTTCTATCAGTAGGTATTTCATATCCACCATTCTTAAACATTGCACAAAGACCTATATAGTCCATACCTCTGACCACAGTTTGATCGTTTAAAGTTTTGCTTATAGGCCCATCACTATTATCGTCTTCTTTAAAAGCGTTTGCGATTGTTCTAATATGATGACATAATTTTGCATATATTTTAGGATCAAAAAATTTGCCAAAACCATCTTTTTCTAAAATATTTAAAGTATTTCTAAGAACAGCATTCATGTTGTTGGAGCTGACGCCCCCTCCACCACCAACATAATGTTTTAATGATGTATGCAAGTTATTTGGAAAAGGAGTTTTTATATCATTTAAACATTTTTTTAAAATACTCAAGATGTTATCTATTACATCACTCGTAGGCTTAATGTTGCCAATTTCTGAATTCATTAATACTAGTCTTTTTTCAAGTTCTTTTTTTAGATCTTTTGCTAGTGATTGAATCGATATTTTAAAGGCCTGCGATTCGGCATTAAAGTCATTGTCTATTGACTTTGCCAAATATGGATCAGCTTTGTAAATATCATAATAAAGTGAAAAGTTAACTATTTTCTTTGGATCTGGAATATTATCAATTAAATATTGGATGGATGCATAACTTAAAGATGAAATAATTTTTTTAACATTTTTAAGGCTTATAGAAGAAGGACTTTTATGATTAAAATCAATTAACTGATTTTTAATATCTCTAGGTGTGTTAGGACTACCCGAAAAATTATACCAAATCCACCATTTTCTGTATTCTACAGAATTATTTCCGAACTGTGAAAGTAATTTCTTATGAGTAGCTATATCTTGAGGAGAAATTTTTTCTACCTTTTCATCATTTTCATTTTTCTCAAATACAACTTTTTCTTTTATCAAAGCATCTAATTTTAGTTTATATTTGTCGGTTTCTTTTAGTGCTGTTTTTGACATTGATAAAAGGTTTTTAGTATTTGATAAACGCCTATCCCACGTAGATTGTTTAGAAGAACAAAGAGTTTCAATACCACGTATACCAGCCAATAGCATAGACATAGTTTGTTTAATTTCTGTATTTTTTACTATCATTTCTTTTTCTTCATCTGAGAAGTTATTTATATTTTTAATGATACTATTATAGTCAGAAACAATTTGAATATAATTTGAAATTAAAGTATTAATAGGAGTACCAGAAGATGGCGGATTAACATTTGGAATGCTTCCAAATTCTTTTTTAATAGCATCACTTAAATTGCTATATTTTTGCAGTAGTGAAGAGTTATTTGCATTGATCGTACAAATGTTAATGGCAACTTGAAGATAACTTTGTATCTTTTTAAAATTTGCCTTTTTTGTAAGAATAAAATTCTTTTTGATAATATTAAAAATTTCTTTTTCTGCATTGTTAAATGCTATCATATCACTATCAGGAACAACACAAATATCTGACAAATCAACTGTTTTTATTTCATTAAATTCTATAATTCTTCCTCTTTTTTATATGATATTTTTGTATATTATAATACGCATATGTATTATTAGTCAAACTTTATAATTAAATATTACAACTAAAAAATAAATATAAAGGAAATAAAAATGATGAACAAAAAAGGAATAGACGTTAGCAAGTGGCAAGGAGAAATAGATTTTCAAAGAGCAAAAAATGATGGTGTGGAATTTGTAATAATAAGGGGAGGATATGGGAAGAAAGATTCCAACCAGAT
>CAQBRY010000150.1 GCA_948762645.1 uncultured Eubacteriales bacterium
ATTATCTCATCATTTATTAAGGAATCTTCAATAGATATTTCTCTAATAAAGGGTATGGAAGATGATGAGTTTGATTCTGTATCAGGTGGGGCAAAAATAGATTTAAAAAGGGTAATAGCAGCTAGTTTAGCATCATTATCCTTTATTACGGTTCCTAAATTCAATAGTACTTATGCTGCTAATTCAGATAATGTGGGAGACGTAGCAATAGTACAGCAGCAAGAAGAACCAGGAACTTTTTCTAGGGTATGGAGTGGGCTTAAAGCTAAACTGTCTTCACTAAAAGATATGATAATAAGAAACAAGGGTAAAGTAACCATTGGTGCAATTATACTGGCAGCTTTAAGTTTGCTTATATATAAGAAACATGATGATATAAGTGAGTGGAGAAAAAATAATGCAAGAAATCAGAACATTATAGAGATGTTTAAAAAAACTATAGCGGGTAATAACGATATTATAGATGGGATTATTAAGGCGAAAGGTAAATACGACGATTTTGATTCGGATACTAAAGAATCTTATGAAAAATTTCTTTTAAGTGAAGAAAAAAATAAAGAACAAAAATTATCAAATGAAGATTACCGTGATAAAAATAATGTTAATAAATTTATAGAAAATTTAAAGTCAACAAATGAGAATTATAAAAAAAGAATAAACGAAAATAGTTGGTATAATAACATACCGGTAATTGCCGAGATGGTTGCAGCAGGCGGATTCGCAATGGCGGGTGTTAAAACTATCTGGGATCTTTTTTATAAAGGTATGGGGGGTGTTGGAGCAATTAGTAAGGCTTTTTCTGATTTTAATAATGCAAGATATTCGCTTGATAATTTTGCTCAAGATATACAGTATGAAATAGATTTAAGGAATGAAAAGAGCGATAAAAAAGAGTTTGACAAAAAAGAAGCATGGGAAAAACTTGAAGCTGGATTAGAAACTGTAAAAGGACAGGAAAAAGCAAAAAAAGGTATAAGAGGATTTTTCAATAGCGTAACTATGGAAAGGGAGAGATTAAAAGCTCTTGAGAAAAAAGACTCTCATGCACATATAATTGTATTTAACGGTGCTTCAGGTACTGGTAAATCGTTTACTGCGGGTCATTTAGCATCTGCTATAAGTAATGCTTCTCCATATGTAATGTCAGCTTCTGAGGTGGATGTAAGCAGTTCGAAAAGCAGTATAGTTGGGCAGCTTTTTGGTGATTCTTATGGTGGATACGGTGGGTACGGTGGACAACAGGAAAAAAAGAATTTTGTTAAATATATAGAAGATCATCCTAATGATGGTGTTGTAATAATAAATGAATATGATAAAATGTGCGTAAGGGATTCGAAAGACCATCCACTTGACGAAGTTATGAGAACTTTCATAGACGATGGCAAAGCTACAATTAATGGCAAAGTTGTAGATTGTTCAGGAGTAGTATTTATATTAACTACAAACGAATCAGATGGATCATTACAGGGAAAAGTTTTTGTAGATCCTGTGACAAAGCAATTAGTAGATCCGAGTGCAGATGACTCTACAGGTTCACGTACAATTGTAAAGCATGACAAGTCTTTTTTAAATAGACTTACAATAATAAACTTTGATAACTTAAGTGCTAGTGAGTATAATCAAATTGCCAGAGACCATTTTTCTCCAACAGTAGAATTTCTTAAAACTGATGAAGGAGGAAATATAGATTTACTGATTAGCGATGAAAGTTATGATAAAATAGCTAAGTATACAGAACGTATAAATGAGGGAGCAAGAACTATTGATAAAATTGTAGGAGAATTATTTACTGCAATAGTAGAAAAAGTATCTAAGATTCGGGAAGAAGGCGGGGAATATTTAGGGAAAAAATTCGAGGCAGTATATGATGATCAAAATAATGAATTTTTAATAAAATAATAATATTATAGAGATCCAGGTTATACTTGGAACTCTATATATTTTGAATTATAATAGAATATATTTTAGGGGACGGAGAATATATATGATATATGTTTTTTTAGCTCAAGGATTTGAAGAAATTGAAGCCATTGCATCTATAGATATACTAAGAAGGACAAAACTGGATGTGAAGACTGTAGGTGTTGGATCAAGGTTTATTACAGGAAGTATGAATATAACGTTAAAATGTGATGTCGAATTATCTGAAGCAGATACTGAAAATTTACAAGGTATCGTACTTCCGGGTGGAATTTTAGGCGTTAAGAACTTGAGTGAAAGCACTAAAGTATGTGAGATAATTAATTATTGTGACAAAAATAAAATTTTGATAGGAGCAATATGTGCTGCGCCATCTATACTGGGAGAAATGAAAATTTTAGAGGGTAAAAAGGC
>CAQBRY010000151.1 GCA_948762645.1 uncultured Eubacteriales bacterium
ACCGCAATCTCGTCCTGCGACATAAGCTCTATGCAACATTGTCAAGTGATGAATTGAAAAATAATATTTTGAAATTTATATTTTATTTTTTTCAGAATAGTGCTATAATAAAGAAAGACACAGATTTTTTGAAACTATAACCAGATTTAGTCTGATATAAAATGAATTGATTCTATAATAAAATAGGGGGGGGTAAAAATGATAGATTCTTGGAATGAACTATTAAGTGCTATTAAACAATACAAAGCAGATTTTCCCGAAAAAACGGAATTTTGATTTAGGGGACAATACGATTCTGAATATGTTTTATTACCTAGCCTCTTTAGATTTCCCAAGGGAATGGAAAAAGAAAAAGAGGTATTTGATACGTTTAAAAGACTTTCTCAAAAAATTGCATTTTCCCATAAAAATGAATGGGAATTACTAATTGATATGCAACATTATTATATTCCTACCAGATTATTAGATTGGTCTGAGAATTTAGGAATTGCCATTTATTTTGCTATATATAGCCATACTAATAACAAAGATATTAGCTTATATGTATTAAACCCGTTAGAATTAAATAAATATTCAAAGAAGCAGGCAATTCCCATTGTACCCGATGACAATATGGGACTATCTTATATAAACAATTATATAAAAAAAGAGCCTTTTCCTCCTACATATCCGATTGCTATAAAATCAAATTTTATTAATGAACGTGTCATGGCGCAAAGAGGTATGTTTACAGTACATGGTGACGATTTAACAGCGATTGAAAAATTATGTCCTAATGCTGTTGAAAAATTCGTTATCTCTTATAAGGCAATACCAGAAATAAAGGAATTTTTAGACATAGCTAATATTAATGAATTTACTGTTTTTCCTGATTTGCAAGGTCTTTCATATTTTATAAGAAATTTGTTATTATAACTTTAAATTTAAATCGCTATGCCTTAACCTATCATCGGTTCTGTATAGCGATTACATTTATTTTTTAAAATATACAAACATATCCTATTCTCTATTTAAAAATAGTTTTAGGAATGCCAATTTTCTATTTCTTTTGCCAAATGTTCTAAATCTGGATAAATATAACTTTGCGTAATTCCACAAACAGCCAACTCATATCGTAGATGGCTTTTATATTCATGTGGTATAGTAATCCGAAGCAATGTGGAATCATCACAAATATCAACAAGCTTTTTTATTGAATTATGCACTGTAAATGCTGCAAATTGATTATAAACTCTACCATCTGCCTCTGTTGGATAGCAGGCAGCAATTTTATCTTTCAAATCTTCAAATCGATGAGCAAACTTCCTATCCTCTGGAGTTATAGCATTTGGTTCGCTAGAAAATTTCCACCTTCTAAAAGCAGAATATATCATTGTTGCGATTATTTTGTGCTTTGTATTATAAATATATACATTATCATACTCTTTTCCATCAATCATGCTTGGCTTTTCAAGATGCTGACTCTCATTCAATTTTCCAGGTGTCAACATCCAAATACATCCATCTTTATCACATTGACTCTCATCAGATACCACAAAATATAGAGCAACTAAAGGTGAACGAGACCAATCCAAAAGCCTAGTTGGAAGTCCATAATGTTGCATAAGGGTAAGCCAGTTTGCATACTCATCAATTTGTAAGGCAGGTGATTTAAATACACTTGCCCTCGCCTGAAAATCATTCGTATAGTACCGTTCTCTCCGAAACAAATCTTCCTCACTACCTACAAAACTTCTTTGAACCTTTGGTATCAGTTCCCACTCTTTATCCGCATGACCACGATACCATTGAAAATATGTATTTCCCTCATTATTATTTTGCGTAATACGTATTATTTCTTTTAAATAATCACCAATACTTGCAATTTTAGCTTGACTATCATACATTTCTTATCCTCCATTTAATAATTATTTCTGATAAATAATCTTCTCTTTCTATCAATTTTATCACATAAGCATAAATTTGCGAAATAGAAAAATTAGTTTTAACCTACTAAATTTTTCTTATATTTTTGCAATAAATCATTTATCAGCAATACAGGAACTTATCTATTTGCTATTCACTTTTAAAATGTATGTGAATTTAAATATATTTCTATTTACAGTTCTCCAACAAAATTGTAAACAATCCGCACTTCCTGTGTCTTTACCCCGTCAACTTTCTTAGACTCTCCTATCAGTATTCGATTAATCAGTCGGTTTAACACTGTTTCGTCAAGTTCTGTAATGGCAGCATAACGCCTGATTTCCC
>CAQBRY010000152.1 GCA_948762645.1 uncultured Eubacteriales bacterium
CTTCTTTTCTTCTATTTCTATCATTTCCCTCCTTATTTTCCTTTTCCTTCTTTACCTGCTCCTTAAAAATAATTTCAAAAAAAATAATAAACAAATTTAAAAATTATATAAAAATTCATGCTTAAACTTGATTTTTAAAAAATTATATAATTAGGATAGAATAATTTGTGAAAAAAGTAAATAATTATGAAAAAATTTATAGATAACCAATTAATTAACAGCATTGTTCTTGATTTAAAAAGCAGAAGAAGTTTTGATATAACTCAAAATCACTCTATGAAAGAAAGTCTGCACCATCTTACACAACTCCATGCGTCGGATTGCCCTGGGATGCAAATTTATGGTGTTCAAACCGGAGACTGTACTATATTAGCTTATTTTTCCGGTAATAATCAACTTATGAAAACAGCAGTAGTTACCTATTAATATTTTATTTTTTAAGCCGACTAATGTTTTATTAGTCGGCTTCTTTTTATTTATCTATTATATCCTGATTTCTTTATTGCTTCATATATTTTTTGATGTCCCTGTTTATTTGGGTGAGGATCAAAGCTTATATTCTCTCCTTTTAAATTGATATTTATCAACTTTGCATCTTTTCCTAAATCACTTATATCTGCTATGCAATACCCATTCTCTTTAGCGTTCTCCTGAAGATACTCATTGAGTTCTTCCTTTATCTTATTAAATGATTCTACAAATCCCCTGGCGTACTCTATTTCTAAACATTCATATGGATTATAAAAGTTTGTTAATATAATTTTTACGCTAGGATTTTTTTCTTTTATTGTCTTTATTATAGAATCAATGTTGTTTTTTATATCATTAGCAGACTCTTTAATAATATCATTATTAGATATATCAGACAATATATTCATAAGCCTGCCGAGTCTATATCTAGCATATATCCCATTTTTCTGGACCTGACTAAATAAATTGGCAACTTCATCTATCGAATTTCCACTGACACATCCCAACGAAGTCGAAATCAGATTTTTAAAAGGAATAAGAATATCATTTGATCCAATAGATATAGTTATTATATCTGCATTTGACAAATCTAAACTTTGTAATTGCAGCAACAAACTTTGAGTAGGTTGACCCGATACAGCAACATTTTCATAACATATAATTTTATTTTCACACTTTTCCATATCAGACTTTAGTAAATATGCATAGCAATCTTTATCTAAATGAATTTTTCCTGGTATATAGCCTGAAGCTATACTGTCTCCTAAAGCAATATAATTAACTACTTCACTTTCTTGTGCTCTGAAATATGGCATAAATGACGCCGAAATAAACATAAAACTTAATACATACGACCAAAATTTTTTCTTCATTATTTATTTTCCTCCTTAAAATACTTTGGACGAAAATTTATTATATTTATATTTAAAAAGCTGTCAACATTACGTATTATCCATAAATTTAAATTAATAGTAAAATATGTAAAAACAAAGTTCAAAACTATACAATTTAACAACTTTATTTTCAAAATAATTACCAATATATCATAATAAAAATTTAGTCCTGATCAAATATAATATAAAATATCTCTCTATTTTACATAAATAAATTAAATGAAGAAACTACATTTATCTATATACTAAAAAAAACTTATAGATTTAATCGTAATCTATAAGTTCTAACCTATCATATAAATAAAATATAACTATTATTTTCTTTATATTTTTTAATTTTTCAAAAATTGTCTTCCTCTAAAGTATACCTTGAACCAAAATTAGAAGATCTATTCTCATTATCAACTTGAAAAGCTAATATTTTTATTTCCATTCCCGGATATATTACATCACTAGTAAGACTATTAAGAGTTTTTATCTGTGTATACAAAGCTCCCGAACCAAGATATTTTTCTGACAATTTCCAGAGAGTATCGCCTGGTTGTACTTTGTGAATAATATATTCCTTATAAGGCAATAAGGGGTTATGAATATCCGAGTTATCATCTTCAATATTTATATTTTTTATTGTTACGTATTTTGAGGGAACATATCCAATATGTCCATCTATAAGTCTTATCTTGTAAACGTCGTTTCCAAAACTTTTTATAATATTTACGGGTGATCCTCCAGAAAGTGAGGACATTATCTGGTCTTTTAAATTTTGATCACTATATATT
>CAQBRY010000153.1 GCA_948762645.1 uncultured Eubacteriales bacterium
TTTCAAAAAGATATAAGAAATAACAGCAAGAAAAAAGTCCTGTGGTTACTCGTTGCAAGGAGGTAACCTTCATGGATTTTATACTGATAATTATCAATAATTAATTACATTATAGAACATCTTTTAGACTGTGTCAAATCTAAAATCAGTGATATAATTAAAAAAATTTTTAATAAAATAAAAAAATAACCAGCTACTTTTACTTAAAAAGTTAGTCGGTTTTTTCACTCCCAAAAAGACCAGTGAGCTTTTTTATTTTTATTAAATTATTTAAATGGTTATAAGTCTTTTATCGTTTTTGCGTAAACGTCAAAATATTCTTATAGTGGATTATTACTACATTTTTACTACTTTGAGAAACTCCTCAAAATTTTTAAACACTGCATTATTACTGTTTTTTACAATTTTACCAATTTAAGCAAAATGACTAATAATTTTAAATTCATTATAACTAAATATAGCCAGTATACCTTTTATAAATATATTCCTAACCTTATCGAAAATAAAAACATGATTTTCAGAGTTAATACAAATATTGAATTTTTCTGCAGTATTTGATAATTTACCTTAAAATTTAAAATAGCATTCATAATTTTAATTAGAAAAAGATCATTATATATTTCACTTGTAGAATGATTTTTAGAGTGCATACTTGTAAATGATATTATTATCTTCGAGTTCTTTTTCAACCTTACTATTGACTACTATTTCAGAAAACTTTTCCAGTTCATAAATTGTTTTTATTACAAACGTATCGGCTATGTTTTCTATCATTTCATATTATCTTCCCTATATAAAAATGTCATATTGTTTTATAGATCTATGTAATTCATAATTTATGATAAATTTAATCAAATTTCTAGCATTTTATTCAAATTTAAAGCAAATATTATTTGAATTAAATTCACCTAATTTAAAATTTTCTCTATTTTTTAATACTTTCCTTTGATGTTGGTAAATCTTCAGACATAGCTCCGCCAATATCTTTTATAGCTTTTCTTACTTTCTGTTCTACTTTATAAGTTTTACATGCTTTATCTTCAGTCTATGTATGATCTTTAAACAAAATATCTTCCGCTTGAGTTATTCTAAAAATATTAGTATCTAATTCAGTTGATCCCATATAATCAAGTATATCCTCACTTTTATCTAATTTTTTACGCTTTTTAATTTCTTTATATAAGCCTAAATAATCAGCATTATTAAATTTACCATAATTCTTTACTCCTGATTTATCGGCTAAAACGAATAGTTTTTATTATGTATTTTTGTTTGCAACCTATTATATAACCTTTTTTCATATTCATCTAATGACAAATATTCCTGTTCTGTCAATTCTTGTTTTGACTAATTTGATCCAGATCCAATAAAAGTTTCTGTGGAAGGGATATATAATGGAAGCGAACCTGATTATGAAAAAATTATTTCTATTAAATTAGATTTTGATGCTTCTCAAGAAGACTGGTTGTCTGGCAGACTGAAAATAGAACTTTTTACAATAAATAATTGGATAAATAGTGATAGAACCATTAAGCCTTCAGATGTGTTTCCAACATATATTTTAGATTAGTGTAACAAATCCGTATCCTAATACTGCTATAGGATGTATTGACGGACTATCTTGTATAGAAATGTGTCTAAATTATCAGCCAATTATAAATACAATATGCTTTGTGACAAATTAATATTCTGGTATACAAAAACAAACTTATTTTTCAATAAAATTTAAATTTGGGCAGAGCTAAAAATAGATGGAAGGCAAAAGATGTCGAAAGGAAAAGAGATAAAGAGAATAAAAAATCATGTTTAAAGATTTAGAAACATAGTAGGCTTTGCGAGCAAAACGGGCTAAATAATGACGTAAAAGTCGGTTAGTACTATGGGCTTTACCAACAATATGTTTTTTAGGGTCAATTAAATTATATGATTCCCAAGCATCTGTAGCATATGTTTTTACGTTTAACCTTTGTATGTTTTGAGAAAGTTTCTCAAAACTTGAGGCTTCACGAGAGTCCACATAAAATTCTCGTATTTTCTGAGAAGCTCTCTCTACTGCCAACCATATCCATTTTTTGTCTTTTCTTCTCCTTTGCATTTTGGACATCTCATTTCTAATCA
>CAQBRY010000154.1 GCA_948762645.1 uncultured Eubacteriales bacterium
GTTGCGGTAGGACCACCAGTCAAAGTAGAACCACTTTTTCCCGGGAACTCAGGCTAAATAATATGTGGGGGTTTTTTATGAAAGTTTTTAGAATACTTCATTTATCGGATATTCATATTGGTGATACATATATGGAGTCGAAAGACATTGCATATAGAATTATTTCTGATTTAGAAAGTGAAAACATTGATAGTATACAGAGTGTTATTGTTACAGGGGATATATTTGAAGGATGTTGTGGTTTGCGTGATGGTATAGTATCCGAGGCCGTAGAGTTTTTCAATATTATTTATGAAGAGTTAAAGGTATCTACAAAAATAGAAAAGGAAGATTTCTTATTTGTACCTGGCAACCATGACATTATGAGAGAAGAAGATAGTTTTCAACGTTGGAAAAAATATAGTGTTTTTTTAAATGACTTTTATGGTTCGATTCCTAATTTCTATGATCCTAGTGATTTTTCATTATTAAAAACATATGATGATAGCAGAATTGCATTTGTTGGATTTAATTCTTGTGGATTAAAAGAAGAGTCAGTGATTGATGAAAAACTGCTTAAAGATATTAAAAAAATTGATGATTCACAGTTTGATGGATTTAAATTTGATAAAAAGTATTTGTTGGATTTTATTAGCACACAAACAAAAGCCAAAACTTTTGTTGATTTTGGCGAAATTACGCCAAAACAGATACTTAGGGTTAAGAGAGAACTGAACAAATATGATGATTATAATATTGTTGCGTTCTTTCATCATCATTTTTATTTGTTCCCAGAGGTATATAGTAAATATGGTGATTCCAGTTTAATTCGAAACTACACAAACGTTATTCAACAACTACAACAAGCTAATGTAAAAACTGTATTGCATGGTCATAAACATTTTGATTTGGAAAGACCATTGATTACAGATTCATATTACGAAAATACGAACAATGTTATTAATATTATTGCTGGAGGATCTGTGGGTACTAATCGAGTTGCAAGACATACGTTTAATGTTATTGATTTCTATGATAAAGATAGCGACTTAGATTTGGTACAGCGCAAATTTGTTTATAATAACGATCAACTCGAACCTATAATTTTTAAGCAAATTCCGCCAAAGTCAAGAGATAATAACACAAGGATTAGACTCTTTAGTGTATTTGAATTTAACAATCCTGATTTGTTTTCTCAATACATGGATACTATTGAAAAAATAAATATTGTTGCGGATGATTACGCTAATATGCTTAAATGGTTGGAAAATATTTTCGTAGGATTTGAAGAGATACAAAAAATATTTGAAACAAATAGCTTATGTATATTTTTCTTATTATATGCAATGAATTATAGAATTCTAAAAATTAAGGGAATATTAGGTAAAGAAAATTTTGATGTGTCATATTATAATATTTTAGAGAACCTTTTATTAAATGGTATTGAAGATGTTGGATTTGATAAAAGGAAGTATTTGAAGATATTTGAAGAAAATGATTATGATAAATTAAAGAATACGTGTGATGAACTGTTTGATTTTGCACAAAACAAAAAAACGAAATATTACTTATCTTTTAGTATGATCAGTATTTTTATCACCGATATTTATTTAATGTTGCGATACTATGCTGGAAGTTTTTATAATAAGAATATTAAATATAAAGTCAATATAAAATTAGATGAAACAGAGTTTCATCAAAACGTTCCTGTGCAAAAAATAATGATTCGTTCAGATGCTGATCGTCGAAGTGCCTTTATTGATCTTAGATGTAATTCTGCTACATCTCATAAACTGGCGGTTTTATTCGTTAAAGAGTTTGAATTGATAATAAGTAAATTTGAGGATTATTTTAAAACTGTTGGATTAAAATTGTATTACATTACGCCTAAAATTGAAAAGAGCAATTTGCCAAATGCTATAGACAATTATAATTTTGAAGCTTATATTCCCACACTTATACCTCTTTTAACAGGAGATAATATTTATGCTAAAAAGGAGGTATTTGCAAGAGAATTAATACAAAATTC